>NZLB01000146.1 GCA_002694075.1 Nisaea sp. | reverse complement strand
TGCGCGGCGGTTGCGCCGCCGGCGAAAGCTGGGTTACCTTTCCGCCAGAAACAGCAGTGCAGGGTAGAGGAGAGACTTTTCAAAGACTTTTCCTGCACTGCCGCTTTCGAACTCTTTGTGTCGGCAAGTTGCCGGAATCAGTCGATCAGTGATCATTGATTTTCGGTGGGGTTTTCTTAGGGAAATACATGATTTCCCATAGCCTGTTGTGCTGCGCCGATTTTCCGTCGGGTAGGCGTAGGCGGCGCCGGGCCCATGGTGACGGCCATCGCCGTCAAAAATTTCAAGATAAAAAGCGCTGGACCACAACGGCGTTTTGAAAAAGGGAAACAAAGACAATGGAACAGCGCGGCGGCCCCCATCACGACCCCAACTCTTTGACCGCCGCTTGGGCGCGTATTCGCGGCCGCTTGCGCGACGAGTTCGGTGACGCCGCTTACCGTGGCTTTCTCAATCCGCTGACCCTTGTCGGCGTGGACGGCGACACGGTTGTCTTGACCGTGTCCTCGCCATTTCTGCGCGACCGGGTGGCGGCCGTTTATAGCGATCGCCTTAGCGCGCTTTGGCACGCCGAAGTGGCGGCGGTGACGCGGGTCCGTTTTGAAGTCCGGCGTAGCGCGCCGCCGGCATGTCGCGGCGCCGAGGGGGGTGCTGGTGACGGGGCGGCCGAAGCGGTCGCGGCCCCCGCCGTGATGGTTAAAAACGACGACAATGGCGGTGGCGGCGAAAGCGCTCATGACGCGGCCAATACCCGTCTCGACGACCGCTTGACCTTTGAAAACTTTGTCGTCGGAAAGCCCAATGAACTGGCTTTCGCCGCCGCGCGGCGCGTCGCCGAAAGCGATGTGGTGCCGTTCAACCCGCTGTTTCTTTATGGCGGCGTCGGTCTCGGTAAAACTCATTTGATGCATGCCATCGCCTGGCATATTCGTCACCGTCATCCCGAGCGCAGCGTCCTCTACCTGACCGCCGAAAAGTTCATGTACCAATTTGTCCGCGCTTTGCGCTTCAAGGACACGGTGGCGTTTAAGGATCAATTCCGCTCGGTCGATGTGTTGATGATCGACGATTTTCAATTCATCAGTGGCAAGGATTCGACCCAGGAGGAGTTTTTCCACACCTTCAACGCCCTGGTTGACCGCAACCGTCAGGTGATCATTTCGGCGGATAAATCGCCGACGGATTTGGAGGCGGTCGAAGAACGCCTGCGGTCGCGTCTGGGCTGGGGGTTGGTGGCCGATATCCATCCGACGACCTATGAATTGCGCCTCGGTATTTTACAGTCCAAAGCCGAGAAGATGGCGGTGGAGATTCCCGGCAAGGTGCTGGAATTCCTGGCCCATAAAATTGCTTCCAACGTGCGTGAGCTGGAAGGGGCGATGAATCGCATCGTCGCGCATTCAACCCTGGTCGGCCGCGAAATTACCTTGGAAAGCACCCAGGAGGTGCTGCACGATTTGTTGCGCGCCAACGACCGCCGGGTGACGGTGGAGGAAATCCAAAAACAGGTCGCCGGGCATTACAATATCCGCCTCAACGATATGTATTCGGCGCGCCGCGCGCGGGCGGTGGCGCGGCCGCGCCAGGTGGCCATGTATTTGTCCAAAAAGCTGACTCCGCGCTCGCTGCCGGAGATTGGCCGCAAGTTCGGCGGCCGTGATCACACCACGGTCATGCACGCGGTCAAACGGGTCGAGGAATTGCGCGCTATCGACCGCCAATTCGCCGAAGACCTCGACCTGTTGCGGCGGATGCTGGAAAGCTAACCTCGGATCGGCGAATTTTCGCGCCAGCGGCGTTAAAAACGCTGTTGGTTCAGGTTTTGTGATATATCTAACGGTCATACGATTCGCCGTCGTCGCGCCCTGTCCGACCCGTTGATTGATCGAGACCGCAATGAAAATCACAATTGATCGCGCCGCACTGCTGAAGCCTCTCGGCCATGTGCAAAGTGTCGTGGAGCGGCGCAATACCATTCCGATCCTGTCAAACGTCCTGCTGAAGGCCGCCGACGGTCGGTTGAGTCTGACCGCCACCGACATGGACATGTCGATTGTCGAGACTGTGGCCTGCGCCATCGACCAACCGGGCGAGCTGACGGTGGCCGCCCAAATGATTCATGAAATCGTGCGCAAACTGCCTGACGGCGTCGAGGTCGAGTTGGACACCAATGGCGACAGCGGCCGCTTGACCGTGCGCGGCGGCCGATCGGTGTTCACCTTGCCGACGCTGCCGGTCGATGATTTCCCGGCGGTCGCCCATGATGATTTAAACATTACCTTCGCGGTGTCGGCGACCGACGCCAAGATGTTGATCGACCGGACTCGGTTCGCCATTTCGACCGAGGAAACGCGCTACTACCTCAACGGTATTTATTTGCACGCCGGGCAAAACAACGAGGTTCAGGTGCTGCGGGCGGTGGCCACCGACGGGCACCGCTTGGCGCGTGTGGAAATGCCCCTGCCCGAGGGCGCCGCGGCGATGCCCTCGGTGATCGTACCGCGTAAGGCGGTCGGCGAACTACGCAAACTGATCGACGAGATCGATGGCGACGTCAACATCGCCTTGTCGGAAACCAAACTGTGCTTCACCTTCGCCGACACCGTGCTGACCACCAAGCTGATCGATGGCACCTTCCCTGACTATGAGCGCGTGATCCCCACCGATAACGACAAGGTCCTGCATGTCGACTGCAAGACCTTCGCCGCCGCCGTCGATCGGGTGGCGATCATTTCGACGGAAAAGTCACGGGCGATCAAAATGACCATCGGCAACGGCGCCTTGATCCTGTTGGCCAACAGCCCGGACGCCGGTTCCGGGCGTGAGGAGCTGGAGGTGGATTACAACGCTCAGCCCCTCGAGATCGGATTTAATTCGCGCTATTTATTGGATATTGCGGCGCAAATCGATGGCGGTGAAGCGGTCTTCACCCTCGCCGACGCGGCCGCCCCGACGATCATTCGCGACGGCGCCGACGATAGCGCCCTGTATGTCTTGATGCCCATGCGCGTTTAAGCCGGCGGCGTTGGAATTTGCGCGCGCCCGCCCCTTTATCATCCGAGCATGGTCCCGACGCGCGCGCCGGCGCGATGCCCGCCGGGCCTTTTCCGGCGGTGCGCAAGCTGGCGGTTCATCGGTTTCGCAATTATGTCGACGCCGCCCTTGAGGTGAACGCGCCGGCGGTGGTGCTGACCGGCCCCAATGGCGCCGGCAAGACCAATCTGTTAGAGGCGCTGTCCTTCCTGGCGCCGGGCCGCGGCCTGCGCGCCGCCCGCTTGAGCGAGGTCGACCGTCTGGCGCCCAGCAACATGCCGGCGGCCTGGGCGGTGTCGGCGGAGATTGACGACGGCGACGGCCCGGTGCGTATCGGCACCGGCCGGGACCCGGCGGCGGCCGGTGATCGGCGCCTGGTGCGGATCGATGGGGTGCCGGCGCGCGGCCAAACGGTGTTGGGCGACCATTTGGCGGTCACCTGGTTGACGCCGGCGATGGACCGTTTGTTCGCCGAGGGCGGCGGCGGCCGGCGGCGGTTTTTGGACCGTTTGGTGTTCGCCTTCGATCCGGCCCACGCCGGCCGGGTCGCGCGCCTCGACCACGCCCAGCGCGAGCGCGGGCGCTTGCTGCGGGCGGGGGTGCGCGACGACGCCTGGCTCGCTGCCTTGGAGGAGACCATCGCCGCCAGCGGAGTAGCGGTGGCGGCGGCGCGCCGGGAAATGGTCATTCGCCTGGACCAGGCCTGCGCCGCCGCCGAAGGCGCCTTTCCCAAGGCCCGCGTGCGCCTGGTCGGGCCGTTGGAGGCGGGCTTGGCGGCCCAGCCGGCGGTCGAGGTCGAGGAGCGCCTCAGGATCAATCTGCGCGACCAGCGCGAGCGCGGCGAACGCGGTTTCGACGGCCCGCAAAAAAGCGATTTGGAAGTGATCCATGTCGCCAAAGACATGCCCGCCGGGCTATGCTCGACAGGCGAACAAAAGGCTTTGTTGATTGCCGTGATGTTGGCCCATGCCCGCTTGCACCACGCCTATCGCGGGCGCTCGCCGTTGCTGTTGCTGGACGAGGTGGCGGCCCATCTTGACGCGGCGCGGCGCGGCGCGCTGTTCGCGGCGGTCGGCGCGCTTGGCGGACAGGTGTGGTACACCGGCACCGAGCCGGCGGCGTTTGACGGCCTGGCCGGCCAGGCGGCTTTTTTTGGCATCGTCGACGGCGTGATCACGCCGCGCTGACGAGACAGGGGGATGGGCGAGAATGAGCGACCTTGAAGAGGGCCAAAACGGCGCCGAAGACTATGGCGCCGATCAAATCAAGGTGTTGCGCGGTCTGGATGCGGTGCGCAAGCGTCCGGGGATGTATATCGGCGACACCGATGATGGGTCGGGCCTCCATCACATGGTCTACGAGGTGGTCGACAATGCCATCGACGAGGCGTTGGCTGGCTATTGCGACCGCGTCACCGTCACCCTTAACGGCGATGGCTCGGTGACGGTGACCGACAATGGCCGCGGCATTCCCGTCGATCTGCATCCCGAAGAGGGGGTGTCGGCGGCGCAAGTGATCATGACCCAGCTGCACGCCGGCGGTAAATTCGACCAAAATTCCTACAAAGTGTCCGGCGGGTTACACGGCGTCGGCGTGTCGGTGGTCAACGCCCTGTCGACGGAATTGCGGCTGACCATCGCGCGTGGCGGTCAACGCCATGAGATGATCTTCCGCGACGGTGAGCCCGAGAGCGACCTGGCGGTTACCGGCGCGACCGAGGAAAGCGGCACCGAAATCACCTTTCTGCCGTCGCCCGAAACCTTCTCCAAAACCGTCTTCGACCTCGCCACTTTGGAGCATCGTCTGCGCGAATTGGCGTTTTTGAACTCCGGCGTGCGCATCGTCCTCACCGATAATCGCGAACCCGAGCCGATTGTTCACGAATTGCATTACGAGGGCGGTCTGGCCGCGTTCGTCGCTTATCTCGACCGCGCCCGTCAAAGCCTACACCCGACGATCATGATCGCCGGCGAGCGCGACGGCCTCACCGTCGAGGTGGCGATGGAATGGACCGACAGCTACCACGAGACCATGCTGTGCTTCACCAACAACATCCCGCAACGCGACGGCGGCACCCATCTGGCCGGGTTTCGCGGCGCCTTGACGCGGCTGGTCAATGCCTATGCCCAGGAAAGCGGCATCGCCAAGAAGGAAAAGGTGTCCTTGACCGGGGATGACGCCCGTGAGGGCCTGACCTGTGTTCTGTCGGTCAAAGTGCCGGACCCGAAGTTTTCCTCGCAGACCAAGGACAAACTGGTGTCCTCCGAGGTGCGGCCGGTGGTCGAGGCGATTGTCTCCGATCGCTTGCAGCAATGGTTCGAGGAGCATCCGGCCGAGGCCAAACGGGTGGTGACCAAAGCCTATGAGGCCGCCGCCGCCCGCGAGGCGGCGCGCAAGGCGCGCGAATTGACCCGCCGCAAAGGCGCCCTCGACATCGCCAATTTGCCCGGCAAGCTGGCCGATTGCCAGGAACGCGACCCGGCCCTCGCCGAATTGTTCCTGGTCGAGGGCGATAGCGCCGGCGGTTCGGCCAAACAAGGCCGTGACCGCCGCACCCAGGCGATCCTGCCGTTGCGCGGCAAAATCCTCAACGTCGAGCGCGCGCGTTTCGATAAAATGCTGTCCAGTGCCGAAATCGGCACCTTGATCGCCGCCCTTGGCACGGGCATCGGTCCGGAGGAATTCAGCGCCGACAAAAGCCGCTACCACAAAATCATCATCATGACCGACGCCGATGTCGACGGCAGCCATATCCGCACCTTGTTGCTGACCTTTTTCTTCCGGCAAATGCCGGAGTTACTGGAGCGTGGTTATCTGTATATCGCCCAACCGCCACTCTACCGGGCCAAGAAGGGCGGCTCGGAAACCTATTTGAAGGATGACCGCGCACTGGAGGCCTATTTGATCGATACCGGTATCGAGGGCGCGGTGCTGACCCTGCACGACGGCGGCCAGGTGACCGGCGCCGATCTGCGCGAGCACGCCGAGCGGGCCCGCGACGTGCGCTATTTGCTGGGGCCGTTGACGCGCAAGGTCGGCAACCGCTTGGTCGTCGAGCAATGCGCCATCGCCGGCGCCCTGACGCCAACGGTACTTGGCGATGCGGCGCGCGGCGCGGCGGCGGCCGAATATGTTGTGCGCCGCTTGGATCAATACAGCGACCCCTTGGAGCGCGGTTGGCAGGCGGTTTACCATGCCGCCGATTCCACCGAGGCGGCGGCCGCCGGCCCCGAAGGCGTGCTCGAATTCACCCGCACCTTACGCGGGGTCACCGAGCGCTACCGTATCGATGGCATGCTGGTACGGACCGCCGAAGCGCGCCGTCTGGACGCGCTCGCCGGCGATCTGCAAGCGACCTTCCTGCAGTCGGCCACCCTGGTGAGCGGCGAGCGCAGCACCACGGTCGATGGGCCGGTCGCCTTGATTGATCAGATTTTCGAAAATGGCCGGCGCGGCGTGACCATCAACCGCTACAAGGGGTTAGGCGAGATGAATCCCGACCAGTTGTGGGAAACCACCTTGGACCCGAACCAACGCACCTTGATGCAGGTAAAAATCAACCACGCCGACGAGGCGCAGGAGATTTTCGCCACTTTGATGGGCGATGTGGTCGAACCGCGCCGCGATTTCATTCAGTCGAACGCCTTGAAAGTGGCCAATCTGGATGTCTAAGCGGTAGCCCCGACGGGGTCGGGACGTCGCGGGCGGTTATGAAACGAAAACGCACCATGCCGGGCGGTTATTGCGCGCGAGATTTGGTCCGAAATAAGCGCGCCGTTCGCAAACGCTTTGGAGCGACCCGTGGCGGATAAGGGCAAGCAGCGAAAATCCCCTCGCCGGGCGCCCAAACAAGCGGCGCGCAAACCCGCGAAACCGGCCGCCGGCGGGCGCCGTAAAAACCGGCGGCCGGCCCCGCCGCGCCCCCGCCGATGGGGCCGGGCGGTCGGCAAATGGCTGCTGGTGACGGGCATCTGGGGCGCGGTTGGCGGTCTCGCCCTATTAGCGTATTTCGCCTATCGCCTGCCCGACATCTCCAATCTTTCCCTCCAGGAACGCAGCCGCAGCGTGCGCCTTTTGGATCGTTCCGGTCAGGTTTTCGCGACCTTCGGCGCCTATCATGGCGCGCCTTTGGCGGTCGACGCCCTGCCGCCGCATTTGGCGGCCGCTCTGGTGGCCACCGAGGACCGCCGGTTTTACGATCACTTTGGTATCGACGTGATTGGCGTGGCGCGCGCGGCGATGGTCAATTTGGAGGCTGGCCGGATCCGTCAGGGGGGCAGCACCTTGACCCAGCAATTGGCCAAGAACGTGTTTCTGACGCCGGCCCGCACACTCGAACGCAAGGTCCAGGAAGTGTTGCTGGCTTTGTGGCTGGAGGCGCGTTTCAGTAAGGCCGAGCTGCTCACGATTTATCTCAACCGGGTCTATTTCGGTGCCGGCGCCTATGGCGTGACCGCCGCCGCCGACACCTATTTCGGCAAATCGGCGCGCGCCTTGACGGTGCCCGAAGCGGCCTTGCTGATCGGCTTGCTGAAAGCGCCGAGCAGTCTCAATCCGGCGATCAACCCAAAGGGCGCGCGCCGGCGCATGGCCCAGGTCCTGACCAATATGGTCGCCACCGGCGATTTGGACACGGCCCGCGCGGCGCGCCTTGGCCGGCGCCTGCCGCCCTTGCAAGGGGCCGCCGCGACGTCGCGCGATCACCGCTATTTCGCCGATTGGGCGTTTGAGCGGGCGCTCGCCCTGGCCGGGCCCGAGGCCGGCGATTTGATCGTCCAAACCACTCTCGACCGGCGCGCCCAGGCGGCGGTCGAAGCGGCCGTGCGCCGTCATCGCGCGGCCGCGCAGCGCCGGCGGGCGGGGCAAATGGCGGTGGTGGTGATGGCGCCCGACGGCCGGGTGCGGGCGATGGCTGGCGGGGTCGACTACCGGGCCAGCCAGTTCAACCGCGCGACGCAGGCCCGCCGGCAGCCGGGCTCGGCCTTCAAACCCCTGGTCTATTTGGCCGCGCTGGCCGCCGGGTATCGTCCGGACAACGTCATTTCCGATCAACCGATTACTCTCGACGGGTGGCGGCCGCGCAATTACGACGGGCGTTATCTGGGCGATCTTTCCCTCCGTGACGCGCTGGCCCAATCGCGTAACGCCGCCACCGTGCGTTTGGCGGCGAAGATTGGCCGCCGGCCGGTCGTCGATTTGGCCCGTCGCCTGGGCCTGACCGCGCCCTTGGGGACCGGTCCAAGCCTCAGCCTCGGGGTCAGCGAGTTGTCGCCCTTGGCCCTCGCCGGCCTCTACGCCGCTTTCGCCAACGGCGGCCGGCCAGTGACGGCGAGCGCCATTGAACGGCTCTCGCGGGCCGATGGCAGGGTGTTGTATCAGCGCACCGCCGCCGAGGCCCCACCGGTCGTGCCGGCCAACGCCAGCGCCGCCCTGCGGGCCATGTTGGCGGCCGTCGTCACCGAGGGCACCGGCCGCGCCGCCGTTTTGGACCGGCCAACCTATGGCAAAACCGGCACCTCGCAGAAATTTCGTGACGCCTGGTTCGCGGGGTTTGACGCCCGCCGGGTGGCGGTGGTGTGGCTGGGCAATGACGATGGCGCGGCGATGGACGGGGTCACCGGTGGCGATTTGCCGGCGCGCGTCTGGGCCGATGTGATGACCGGTGCCGGCGGCTGACCTAGTCGCCGCGACCGTAGCGATGCAGCTCGCCGCCATGGCGTTTCAGCCAGGCTTGGGCGGCGGCGCGGCCTGGGCATAGTTCGTCGGTCAGGCGCCAAAACCGCGGCGAGTGGTTGTGTTCGACCAGATGGGCGACCTCGTGGGCGGCGACATAATCGAGCACCGCCGGCGGCGCCAGGACCAGGCGCCAGGAAAAGGATAACCGGCCATTGGTCGCGCAGCTGCCCCAGCGGCTGCGCGGATCGCGCAGGGTTAAGCCGGTGATTTTCACGTCTAGGGCTGCGGCGTGATGGCGGGCCCGCTGGCTGAGATCGGCGCGCGCCTCGGCGCGCAGGAAATCGCCCACCCGGCGGGCCAGATGGGCGCTGCCGCCGGTCACGCAAAGATCCGGCGGCGCTTCGGCGGTCGGCCCCGGCGCGACCCAGGCGGTGCCGCGCCGGCCGGGGCAATGGTGGAGCCGGTGGAGAACCCCGCGCAACGGGATTTTGGCGCCCTCGACGAACGGCACCGGTGTCGGCAATTTGGCCAAACGTTGGCGCAGCCAACCCTTGTTACGGACCAGGAAGGTGGCGATATCGGCGGCCGCCACCCCCGTCGGCGCGCTGACCCGGGGGCGTCCAAGGGCGGTGTCGACGCGCAAGCTCAGGCGCCGACTGGTTGGCCGGCGGACCACCTCGACCGCCACATCGGCGCCGTCCAGTTCGACCGTCAGCACGCTGTGCGTCGCCATCTCGCCATCCGCTCCCGCTGATTCGCGCGGTCATATTACCACGTTCGCCGTCGCGGGAGCGGCGCCTTCACATGTCCACGCCCCCCGGCGCAGCAATTGGCGTTTGCGGGCGAGCCCCCAGCGATAGCCGCGCAAGGCGCCGTCGCTGCCCACCGCCCGGTGGCAGGGCACCACCAGGGACACCGGATTGCGGGCGCAGGCCGTGCCCACCGCGCGGGCCGCGCCCGGCGCCCCGATGGTGGCCGCCAATTCCCGGTAGGTCCGGGTCTGGCCCGGTGGGATCGTGGTTAGGGCCCGCCATACGCGATGCTGAAACGCGGTCCAGCGAATATCCAAGGGCAGGTCAGGATGCGGCGCGCCGCCGTTCAAATAGGCGGCCACCGTGGCCATCTGTTCGGCCAAGGCGGCGTCATCGCGGGCCAACTCGGCGGCTGGAAAATCGCGCCGCAATTCGGCCGTCAAAAACCCAGGGTCGTCGTCCAGGCCGAGAAAACACACCCCCGTCGCGGTCGCCGCCAACAACACATGGCCGATGTCGAAAGCCGCCACCGCGTAGGTGATATCGGCGCCGGCGCCGCCTTTGCCATAGGTCGCCGGCGTCATGCCAAGGTTGGTCGCCGCCGCGCTATAGAGTCGGCTGGCGGCACCATAGCCGGCGCTATAGCCGGCCCCGGCGATATCCTCGCCGGCGCGGAGACTGGCCTTCAGGCGGGCGACCCGCAAAGCGTCCCAATACTGCCGCGGCGTCAGCCCCAGATACTCCAGGAACAACCGGCGCAAGCTGCGCTCGCCCAGCCCGGCGCGGGCGGCCAGGTCGCCGGCCAGGGGTGCTGCCATGTCGGCCTCGGCGATCCAGGCGCAGATTTGGCGGACCTGCGCGACCTCCGGGAGGTTGCCGGGCATCTCGTCCGGGCGGCAGCGCTTGCAGGGCCGAAAACCGGCCGCCCGCGCGCTTTCGGGCAGGCGAAAAAACCGCACATTGGCGCGCTTCGGTTGGCGGCTGGGGCAATGTGGCCGGCAGTAGATTCCGGTGCTGGTGACAGCGTAAATGAAATGCCCATCGGCGGCGCGGTCATTGGCGCGAACCGCGCGCCAGCGATCTGCGTCGGCGGCGTAAGGCGCGGTCGCTTCCGCTTGCGGCGGGGCGTGCGGTGGGGCGAGGGCGGGAACCATGGCATGCTCCTTTTTGTTTTTGAGGACCCGACGGACGCCATTTAACCACGGCCGGCGCGGCCTTCTATCCGTTTTCGGTCAGCACCTTCAACATCGCCGCGGGCATAAGCGAAAGGATAAAAATGATCGCGGATGCGCGCCCTTCCGTCCGTCCGCGCCGTTGTCGGCGGCCGCTGTGGCCGCGATCATTGAGACTATCCGCGTGGTGATCGCTTGGCGGTGCGGGGGGGCTCGCGGGCGCCTTAGGAGGGGCAGGACCATGGCGCCGTCGCGCGCATTGATCATCGGCATTACCGGCCAGGACGGCTCCTATTTGGCCGAGTTTCTATTGGCGCGCGGCTATCAGGTTCATGGCGTGATTCGGCGGGCCAGTTCCTTCAACACCGCCCGTCTCGACCATCTTTACCGTGACCACCACGATCTGGACCCGACGGCGCCGGGTCTGATCCTGCACCATGGCGATCTCACCGACGGCTCGGGCCTGCGCCGCCTGCTGAACACCGTCAAACCGCATGAGATCTATAATCTCGGCGCCCAATCGCATGTCCGCGTGTCCTTCGATCAAGCCGAATACACCGCCGATGTGGTGGCTCAGGGGACCCTGCGCCTGCTGGAGGCGGTCCGCGATTATCAACAGGCGACGGGCGACCAAGCCCGGCTGTACCAGGCCGGGTCATCGGAAATGTTCGGCGCCGCCCCGGCCCCCCAATCGGAGGCGACCGCCTTTTACCCGCGCAGCCCCTACGCGGTGGCCAAGGTCGCGGCCCATTGGTACGCCGTCAACTACCGCGAATCTTACGATCTGTTCGTGGCCAATGGAATTTTGTTCAACCACGAATCGCCGCGTCGCGGCGAGACCTTCGTCACCCGCAAGATCAGCCGCGCGGTTGGCCGCATCGTCCATGGTCTACAGGACAAGCTCTATCTCTGCAATCTGGAGGCGGTGCGCGACTGGGGATTCGCCGGCGATTATGTCGAGGCCATGTGGCGCATGTTGCGCCACGGCCGGGCCGACGATTTCGTCATTGCCACCGGCAGCGGCCATTCGGTGCGCCAGTTTTTGGAACTGGCCTTTGGCCGGGTTGGGCGCGACTACCGCGACTTTGTCGCCTTTGACCCGCGTTTCCTCAGGCCGGCCGAGGTGAACCGCCTCGAGGGTGACGCGCGCCGGGCCGCCGACGCCCTCGGTTGGCGGCCAAAAGTCAGCTTCGCCGAACTGGTGGCGATGATGGTCGACAGCGATCTGGACTTGGCGGCGCGTGAGCTAAGCTTGCGCGACAATGGTCACGCCGCCGTCCATGTCGGCTGATTAGGTGAGCGGCGCCGGCGGGCTGAGGCCGGCGGTCGCGGCGAGAGGCGCCAAGCCTTCCATAATTCCGGGATAAAGCGCCAAGCCGTCGCTGAGGGCGGCGCGCCGGCGGGCCAG
>NZLB01000145.1 GCA_002694075.1 Nisaea sp. | reverse complement strand
TGGATCCTCGCCGCCGGCGATGACCAACACCGGTAGGTCGATCCCGCCCAAATCCTGGCGCTGGTCCATCCCTTGAATCGCCCGGCAGCAGCCGACAAAGCCGTCCGCCGGCGTGGCCAGGACCATTTTGCGCACTTTATCAACCTCGTTCGGATGACTTTCGTGGAAAGGCTGAGTGAACCAACGCGCCAAAGTGGCGTCGACAACTCCGCCCATGCCTTCGGCGCGCGCGGTGTCGATGCGCCCCTGCCATAGATCCGGCGGCCCCATGTAGGATGAGGTGGCGCACAGCACCGCGGCGTGCAGCCGGTCGGGATTGCGGCTGGCCAATTTCTGGCCGACCATGCCGCCCTTGGACAAGCCGCAAAAGAAGACTTTCTCAATCTCCAGGGCGTCGAGCAGGGCGAGCGCGTCATCGGCCAGCTGGTCAATGGTGTAATCGGCCGCCGGCGCGTCGGAACCGCCGTGGCCGCGGCTGTCATAGCGCAGCACCCGGAAGTCACCAGCCACCGCCGGGACTTGGGGATCCCACATATGCAGGTTGGAGGCCAAGGAATTGGAGAACAGCAAGACCGGCTGATCCTCGGGGCCATCGAATTGATAATTCAAAGTGATGCCGTTGGCGGTGATCTGTGGCATGGGCTCCCTCCGATGTAACGTTTTTATGAGGGTATAATGACCCGTGGGCGGATCGGCGGCAATGGCGGCGCGGCGCCGGCCGCCGGCGGGCCACGCGGCAAATCGGCGCGTCGAGGCCACGCGGGGTTGATTTCGCGGCGTCGCAATAGACATTGCCCAATGTGGGACGGCGTCCTATGTACAGGGATCACTGGGGACAGGCGGCGCAAGCGCAATGACGGATCTGGCGCATATTCGGAATTTCTCAATCATCGCCCATATCGACCACGGCAAGTCGACCCTGGCCGATCGTTTGATCGCCACCTGCGGAGGGCTGAGCGACCGTGAGATGAAAGAGCAAGTGCTCGATAACATGGATATCGAGCGGGAGCGCGGCATCACCATTAAAGCGCAAACCGTGCGCTTGAATTACCAGGCTCAGGACGGTCAGACCTATGAGCTGAACCTGATGGACACGCCGGGTCACGTCGACTTCACCTACGAGGTCAGTCGCTCCCTGGCCGCGTGCGAGGGCTCTTTGCTGGTGGTCGACGCCAGTCAAGGGGTGGAAGCCCAAACCTTGGCTAATGTCTACATGGCGATTGAGGCCGACCACGAGATTATCGTGGTCTTGAACAAGGTCGACCTGCCGGCCGCCGATGTCGAGCGCGTGAAAACGCAGATTGAGGACGTCATCGGCATCGACGCCAGCGACGCGATTGAGGTATCGGCCAAAACCGGCCTCAACATCGAGGCGGTGTTGGAGGCTCTGGTCACCCGCTTGCCGGCACCCAGCGGTGCCCGCGACGCCAAATTATCGTCGATGTTGGTGGACAGTTGGTACGACCCCTATCTCGGGGTGATGGCTTTGATGCGGGTCAAGGACGGCGTCCTGCGCAAGGGTATGAAAGTGCGGATGATGGACACCGGCGCCAGCCATCAGGTTGACCGGGTCGGCGTGTTGACGCCAAAGATCGTCGACGTGCCCGAGCTTGGCCCGGGCGAGGTCGGGTTCATTACCGCGTCGATTAAAACCGTCGCCGATTGCCAAGTCGGTGACACCGTCACCGATGACCGTAACCCGTGTGCGACGCCACTACCGGGGTTTAAGCCAAGCGTGCCGGTGGTCTTCTGCGGTCTGTTTCCGACTGATGCGGCAAGCTATGGCCATTTGCGCGAAAGCTTGGAGAAATTGCGCCTCAACGACGCCAGCTTCCATTTCGAGCCGGAATCCTCGGCCGCCCTCGGTTTTGGTTTTCGCTGTGGTTTTCTCGGCCTCCTGCACCTGGAGATTATTCAGGAGCGGCTGGAGCGTGAGTTTGATTTAGACTTGATCACCACCGCGCCGAGCGTTGTCTACAAGTTAAACATGACCGACGGCAGTACGATGGAAATGCACAACCCGGCCGATATGCCGGATGTGATGAAGATCGCGTCGATTGAGGAACCGTGGATCCGCGCGACTATTTTCGTGCCGGATGAATTTCTGGGTCCGGTGCTTACGCTGTGCACCGAACGGCGCGGCGAGCAGGTTGAATTGACCTATGTCGGCAACCGCGCGATGGTGGTGTACAAACTGCCGCTGAACGAAGTGGTATTTGATTTTTACGATCGCTTGAAATCGATTTCGCGCGGCTACGCCAGCTTCGACTATCAAATCGATCACTACATCGAAGGCGACTTGGTCAAACTGCAGATCTTGGTCAACGCTGAGCCGGTTGACGCGCTTTCGGTGATCGTTCACCGCGATCAATCGGAAAGCCGCGGACGCTCCATTTGTCAGCGTCTGAAGGACCTCATTCCGCGGCAATTGTTCAAAATCCCGGTGCAGGCCGCCATCGGCGGCAAGGTGATCGCGCGGGAGACCATTTCAGCGATGCGCAAGGACGTCACCGCCAAATGCTACGGGGGTGACATCACCCGAAAACGCAAGCTGCTGGAGAAGCAGAAAGAAGGTAAAAAGCGCATGCGCCAGTTTGGTAAGGTCGATATTCCGCAGTCGGCCTTCATCGCGGCGTTGAAAATGGGTGACGCCTAAAAGGCGGTCCTAGAGCGCGTTCGGAGAGGCCGGTGGAGTATTTTCTCGAACCCAGAGATCTTGTCCGATTGGCGAACGCCCGAAAGGAGGAATACGCCGCCGCCGACCCGTTTCCGCATGTCGTGATCGACGATTTCCTAAGCCCCGCCCAGGTTGATGAAATCCTCGCCGATTTTCCGCCTTCCGACGCGTCATTTTGGACCAATTACCATCATCCGACCACGATTAAGCAAGACACGACGCCGGATATGCTGGCCGAGATGCGGTTACCGCCGTCAATCCGAAACTGGATGTGGCAACTGAATTCCGTTCCGATCCTAGCCTTCCTGACCACGTTGACCGGTATTCGAGGCCTGTTGCCCGACCCGTATTTGTTTGGCGGCAGTCTCCATCAAATTCCGCCCGGTGGTTTGTTGAAAATCCACGCCGACTTTAATTTTCATCAGCTTACCGGCTTGCGTCGACGGCTCAACATGTTGATTTATCTGAACCATGATTGGGCCCCATCCTATGGCGGCGATCTCGAATTATGGGATTGCGAGATGACGCAATGCGTCCAGCGCATCGCCCCGCTGGCCGGCCGATGCGTGATCTTCAACACCGATGCAACCAGTTACCACGGTCATCCCGAGCCTTTGCGCTGTCCGCCGGACCGGACCCGCAAATCGATCGCGCTTTATTATTACACCATCGACCCAGACCATGATCCACGCGGCCGGATCCGAAACACGACCCGGCGGCGGCGGCCTGGCGAGACCTATTAATTGGAGCGAAAAATCGAGCTGCGCCGGCGGCGGCCAAACCAAAACAGGATGAGTGCCGGGACACCCAAAATCGCGATCGCCGGCCACAGCAAGATCGTCGAAATGACCGGGTGCCAAATGAATGGGTGAAGGTAACGGGCGACCGCCGGCTCGGCCAATTGCAGGCTGTTGGCGTCCAAGGTGAACCAAAGCGTTCCGACGTCGGTCAGATGAAAACTGCCATTCATAGCCCAGGAGATGAGGTCGTAGACGAGGACAACTCCCGCCAGAAACGTTAGCCCCCAGGCCAATACGCGAAAAAGCAGCATTGAGCGCCCCCTTTCACGAAAATTCTAATATCTTTCGTTAGCTTGTTGAAGCGCTATCATGGACGCACCTTTACAGCGCGGCAAACGACGCGACGTCTGGTGGCATCCGCCCTTCGCGCTATGCTGCGGCGGCCTGTTCAATCCTCACCGTTTATTCGATGCCCCCGTTTAAAGGAGAAAGACGATGACCGGTCCGCTTTCCGGGCTCACTGTGATTGAGGTTTCGGCGTTCATCGCCGCGCCTTACGCGACCCTGACTTTAGCGCAAATGGGGGCGGAGGTGATCCGCATCGATCCCATCGGCGGCGGTTTGGATTTCCACCGTTGGCCGGTCACTGAAAATGGCGATAGCCTTTATTGGACCGGCCTGAACAAAGGGAAGAAATCGGTCACCCTGAACGTGCGCGAGCCGCGTGGCCGTGAGATCGCCACCGCGCTAATGACGCGCGCCGGTGCCGGGAAGGGCATGGTGGTGACCAATTTGCCGGCCCGCGGCTGGCTCGATTTCGAGGCTCTTAAGGCGCGCCGTGCGGACCTCATCATGGTCAATATCGTCGGTCGCCGCGATGGCGGCGTCGCCCTCGACTACACCATTAACGCCCGCACTGGATTTCCGATGGTGACCGGGCCGGCGGACAAAGCGCGACCGGTCAATCATGTCATGCCGGTATGGGATAT
>NZLB01000144.1 GCA_002694075.1 Nisaea sp. | reverse complement strand
CGCCCGATTCGCACCGCTTACCTGGTTAAATGGCAATGTCCGGCGGCCGGTTCCGGCGCCGTTCGGGGGCAATTTTCGCCGGTCGCGGTTGCGTTTGGATAACCTCCTGGGAAAGCGAATAAAATAAGGGGCCTGTGCCTTTGGCGCGCCGAGGATCTATGCCAACCTGTCGCCTAAATTTCTCGAGGGAGGTGATCATGGGTCTCGAATTGCAACTTCTCGCCTGGGCGGCCGCGTTGACAGTTGTCCAAGCGCTCATCCACACGGTCGGCGTGATGCTCCAGGTGGGCATGTCGCCACTGGTCGGTAACCGCGAAGGAGTTAGCGAACTTACCGGCTGGGCCGGTCGGGCCGGGCGGGCCCATCGCAACATGTTGGAAAACATGGTGCCCTTCGCCGCGCTGGTTTTGGTCGGCCACGCGACCGGTGCGTTTAATGAGATGACGGCGCTGGGCGCGCAGATTTTCTTTTGGGCGCGGCTCGCCTATCTGGTGATTTATATCGGTGGCATCCCGTGGGCGCGGACCGCCTTGTACGTGATCTCGGTGATTGGCATAGTGCTGATTTTCGCCCAGTTGGTCTGAGCGGCCAACGCCTCACGCCGCTTTGGCGATGGTCATGTAGGCGTGCACATAATCCATCGCGTGGCCGCGTGGATCGGTGGTCACGCGGTCGACATAGGCTTGGTAGAAGTCTTCGATCACCTGTCGTCGTTCGGCCACGGGCCGGCCGGTGGACAGGCCGTTGAAAAACGTCGACTCCGACCAGGAACGCAGGGTCGGCACGTAGGCCCGTGCGAAGCTCGCCGAATCGCCGCCGTCCGCGCCGCCCTCTTGGTCGAAGGCGGCGGCGTAGGGGCAGGGGGTGATGCCGGTTTCGATGGTTTCCAGACACAGCCCGGCGGCGGTTACGGGACCGGTTGCGTCACGTAGCGGGGCGGCGAATTCTTCGACCGTGCGGTAGTATTGCGGGAAGGTCATGGCGCTGAACTCAGCCGCCGAGATCCGGCCCTGGTCCTGAAATTGCCGCCAAATCTCGCGAAAGGTGGCAAACATCGACACGCCGCCGGTGTGGCCCAGATAGCGGCCGTCCTCATCCCGGCAGAAGTTACAAAAAACCAAGCGACCGCCGGGCGCCAATTCGGCGGCGCGGGCCAGCAAAATGGTTTCCCAATCGCGCGCCGCTTGCGCGCTAAAGGCGGCCAGGGCGGCACCCTCGGCGCCGACCGCGTGGATGTGATCGGCGATGTCGGTGGGTTTGGCGCTCAGCCAATGCATGGCCGTCGCGGAAATCCCCAAATGCAAGCTGCCGGGTGGCAGAACCGGTTGATAGAAAGACGTGCCGCTGGCTAAAACGTAAATACCGCGCGCCGGCTCGTGCAGCGGCGGTGGACCGGCTTGACCCTGGACCATGCGCGTCAACGTGTTGAAATCGTTGAGCGGCTGATCCTCATAGACAATCGTGACCGACCCATTGGGGCGCAGCGTCTTGGCATGGCTCGCCAGTTGGCGCATGGCTTCCAACCCGGTGCCGCCGTCGGCGCAGCCGAAATCGGCGATCACCAAATGGTCACCGGTGGCCTGGCCAGCGGCGGCCGCCAAAGCGGCGCGAAAGCGCGGGGTGGCGCGATCGATGACATCCTTGGCACCGCGGGTGGACAAGGAGTAATCCCCGCCGGTGGTCATCGCCAATCCGCTGGCGTCGCTGTTTTGGGTCATCGCCTGGCCCTCGCATGTTGTTAGGCGCCATCATCTCTCTAAACCGGGGTGGCGCCAAATCCCTTTGTGATTGGGGGGCGGTCGAAAAATCTCTTGGGTCCACGGGGGCGATGACTTTACCCTGATCACGCAGTCACATGGGGGCTAAGCCAATGGAACACAGGCAGAGCGGCTTAAACGGCGATTTTGGAATCATGATTGAGGGCGTGAGCCGTCGCGACCTTGATGATCCCGATTTCCAACACCACGCCTTTGACCTATGGACACGCCATGGTGGTCTGCTGGCCATTCGCGGCGACGATTTGGCCGCCCTTTCGCCCGCCGCCTTGGTGGCCTGGTCCGAGGTCTTCGGCGCCGTCGAACAGGAAGGCATGACGGGCCGCGAAAATATGAGCGTGCCGGGCTATCCGATCCTGAAAATTGGCAATGTGCGCGACGCGGCCGGCAATTTGAAGGCCAGCCTGGCGAGGGTGCCGGAATTGGCCAGCGATGACGATATCCGCTATAATCCGGAGACGCGGCGGCCGGTCTGGCACACCGATTCCACCTTTCGCAAGCACCCGCCGATTGGCTCGGTTTTCCACTGCCGCTTGGCGCCGGATCGCGGCGGTGAAACCTTGTTCGCCGATATGCGGCGCGCCTATGCCGCGCTAGACGCGCCAACCCGGGCCAAGTTGGCGAATTTGGAGGCGGTTTGTTCGCTTGCCCATCACGACAAAAAAATCAGCTTGTATTCCCCCGACTACCCGGTGCTGACCGCCGAACAGCGCGCCGCCAATCCGCCCAACCGAGTGCCCGTGGTTTTGGAACATCCGAACAGCGGCGCGCCCGCGCTTTATGGATTGAACAGTTCGACCTGCGCGGTCCTGCCGCGCGGCGAGGCGATTGCCCAAGAAGTCCTGGACCATTGCGATCTGGTCGGCGAGGAGCACCAGAGCGTGGACCTGCTGCGTGATTTGCTGCCCTTTATCACCGGACCCGATTTCACCGTGAAATGGGCGTGGCGGCCCGGCGATGTGGTGGTGTGGGACAATCGCTGCACTTTGCACGCGGCGACCGGCTATGATTATGAGCGGTATTTGCGCGAAATGTGGCGGCTGACCCTGCACGCGCCAAAGCAGGCGCGGGCGGCGGAATAAGCCCGCCTCAATCAGCCGAGCCCCAATCAGCCGAGCTCGCGGCCGCCTTTGTCGCGGCGATATTCGCTGTGAAAGACGTAAACGCCGCTGGCGATGATGATCGCCGCGCCAAGCAAGGTCGGGCCGTCCGGCAAGTCGTCGAACAGAAGCCAGCCGAAACCGACCGCCCACACGAAGGTTAAAAAGTTGAACGGTTGGATGGCGCTCGCCGGCGCCAGCACCAAGGCCTTGATAATCAAAAAATGCGCGATCACCGCGAGCACCCCGGTCAAAATCAGCAAGCCCCACTCTTGAAGCGAAGGCGCGCGCCAGACCAACGGCGCTATCACGGTCAGGCAAACCACGCCGACCAACCCCAAATAGAGCATCGAAACCTCGGCCCGGTCATGGCGGCCGGCGAGGCGCGTCAAAATCTGATAACTGGCCCACATCACCGCCCCAACCAGAGACAGCAGGTGAAAAGGGTTAAACACCCCGAAGCCGGGCCGCAGGATAATCAGCACACCGACGAAGCCGATAAGCACCGAGGCCCAACGACCCCAGCCATGGCTTTCCCCCAAAATCGGTTTTGACAGGGCGGTGACGATCAACGGCGCGCTGGCGGCAATCGCGATCACCTCGGCCAGTTGCAGATTTTTGAAAGCCAGGACAAAAACGCCGCTCAAGGCGGTCAACACCAGCGCGCGAAAAATCTGCAGGCGCGGTCGCTGGCTGACAAAGGCGTGCTTAAGAGACACTTGATTGCGCGTCGTCAGGGCGAGCCCGGCGCTGAGAAAGATGACCCAGCGGATCAGCAGAATTTGCGGCGGGTCGAAAAGGCCGGCTAGGATTTTAGTCACCGCGTCCAGGCTGGCCATGCACACGGTGGCGCAGCAAATCAGCAGCACACCCAACCGATGCTGGGCTTTGATGTCGATCCCTTGGGTCATGCGGTCTCTGTGGAAGGGCGGTTGAAGGGGTGTGAAACCGCGACGCGGCGTTAGAAACTTTTCCGTTGTGAGGCGATATCATGGCACGATATCGCCGAACGTCGCTCCGGTGTTTTTAAAAGAGAGGCCAAGGCCATGCTGCGTGATCGCTATGACAACGTTTTATCCACCCAGTCGCAGGCGGCGCGCGATCATTACGTCGATGGCTTAGATCGCTTTTTGGCGGCTCGCGCCGGGGTTGAAGCGGCCTTTGAAGCGGCCATCGACGCCGACGACGGTTTCGCTCTGGCCCATTTGGCGTTGGCCCGGGTCCGCCAGGCCATGGGCCGCGGCGAGGACCGGATGGCGCCACTGGCGCGGGCCCGCGAACTCGCCGCCGACACCACCGCGCGCGAAAAGGCGCATATCGAGGCCATGGGCGATTTGGTGGCTGGCGACGCGGCGAGCGGTTATCGGAAAATTCGCGCCCATCTTTTGGCGTATCCCCGCGACGCGCTTCTGGCCCATTCCTGTTGTGGCGTGTTTGGCCTCATTGGCTTTAGTGGCCAAGCTGGCCGCGAGGCCGAGCAATTGGCCTTCACCAACCAATTGGCGCCGGCCTATGGCGAGGATTGGTGGTTTTTATGCCAGCACGCTTTCTCGCAGATCGAAGCTGGCCAGACCGGACCGGCCACCGAAACGATCGAGCGCAGCCTGGCGCTAGAGCCGGATAACGCCCATGGCGCCCATATCCGCGCCCATGTTTACTATGAGGCGGGCGAGACCAAGGCCGGCTTCGACCATATCGAGGCCTGGCACCGCCAATACGACCCTTCGGCGCAATTGCATTGCCATGTCTCATGGCATGTCGCTTTATGGGCCATGGAACTTGGTAACACCGCGCGCATGTGGGCGATCTATGACGCGGATTTGACGCCGCCGATTGACCGGCCGGGTAAATGGGGGCCGCCGATCAACCTGCTGACCGATGGGGTCGCGCTGTTCTACCGCGCGTCGCTCAATGGGGTGGATATCGCCCCCGCGCGCTGGCAGGCGCTGAGCGCCTACGCCGACCGATTTTTCGCGAAACCAGGCATCGCCTTCGCCGATGTCCACGCCGCTTTGGCCCATGCCATGGCCGGCAATATGGCGGCGGTCGACACCATTGTCACCGGCGCGGCCGGGCCCGCGGCGCCGGTGGTGCGGACCGTCGCCAGCGCCGCCAAAGCGCTGGCCGCCGGTGACTGGTGCGCCGTCACCGATCAACTGACCCCGATTATGGCCGAGCACGAGCGGCTTGGTGGCAGCCGCGCGCAACGCGACCTGGTGGAATATATGCTGGTCAGTTCCTTGCTGGAGCGGGGCCAGGTGGACGAGGCCCGCCGCCTGATCGCCATGCGTCGGCCATTGAAAGCCCATGACGCCGCCATCGCCCGCATCCATTAAGGCGGAACCGGTGTCGACCGGCGCCGTGGCGAGATCGGCTCAGTCGTCCAGCAGCAGGCGGTCGATTTCGTCTTCGTTCGGCGCGGCGAGGCGATATTTCGAGGCGGCCTGCATGCCCGATT
>NZLB01000143.1 GCA_002694075.1 Nisaea sp. | reverse complement strand
GACATCACCATGGAGCGTCGCTCGGCGCCCATCATCACCTTGTCCTTAGCTTCCTCAAACTCGGTCATTGAGACGACGCGCTTGTTTTTCCGCGCCGCCAACAAGGCCGCCTCGTTTACCAGGTTGGACAGGTCCGCGCCGGAAAATCCCGGGGTGCCGCGCGCGATGATGCGCGGTTCCACGTCGCTGGCCAAAGGCACTTTGCGCATATGGACCTTTAAAATCTTTTCACGGCCAAGGATGTCCGGGTTCGGCACCACCACCTGGCGGTCGAAACGGCCAGGGCGCAGCAACGCCGGGTCAAGCACATCCGGGCGGTTGGTGGCGGCGATCAGAATCACCCCCTCGTTGGCCTCGAAGCCGTCCATCTCGACGAGCAACTGGTTGAGGGTCTGCTCGCGCTCATCATTGCCGCCGCCAAGCCCGGCGCCACGATGCCGGCCGACGGCGTCGATCTCGTCGATGAAGATGATGCAGGGGGCGTTTTTCTTGCCCTGCTCGAACATGTCGCGCACCCGGCTAGCGCCGACACCAACGAACATCTCCACGAAATCGGATCCGGAGATAGTGAAAAACGGCACATTAGCTTCGCCGGCGATGGCCCGCGCCAATAAAGTTTTACCGGTGCCCGGCGGGCCGACCAGCAAACAGCCTTTAGGAATCTGGCCGCCGAGCCGCTGGAAGCGCTGCGGGTCTTTCAAAAACTCGACGATTTCCTCAAGCTCCTGCTTGGCCTCGTCGATGCCGGCGACGTCTTCGAAGGTCACCCGGCCCGTCTTCTCCGTCAGCATACGCGCACGGCTTTTGCCAAAGCCCATGGCTTTCCCGGTGCCGCCTTGCATCTGGCGCATGAAAAAGATCCATACCCCGATCAACAGGAGCATTGGGAACCAGGACAGGAGGATGCTGAACAAGCCGGAATTGCCGTCTTCGGCCGGTCCGGCGGAAATCCGCACACCCGCTTTGGTCAGGCGGTCGACCACACCGGAATCGTTGGGCGCGAAGGTCGTGAAGGCGCCGCCATTGTTGTAGTGTCCCTGGATCGCGTTGCCCTTGATGACCACGTCGCTGACCATGCCGCTTTCGGCGCTTTCAATAAAATCCGAAAACGAGATGCTCGACATGTCGCTCCGGCTACTCGAGCCTTGGAAAAGATTGAAAAGCGCCACCAGCAATAAACCGATGATCACCCAGAGCGCCAAATTCTTACCGATATTGTTCACCGGCGTCCGTCCCGACCAGTTGACATCCATGTCTTTGCGCGTCGAAGAGCGGCCCATTGGGCATGAAAACTAGCGCCGCCGTGTGTGGGTCGAAACCCGCGCGCTCCCGAACTCTCTTAACTTGGTGAACTAGCCCGCCGTCGTCAAGGTGTCGCAAGACCGGAAAGGCCAGACGCGCTGGCCAGGGGGCCTGCGAGAGGGCCGCGATGAATGACCGGTCGGCGACCGCGTCGAGCGCGCGCCAGCCGTCTTCCCCCAAGGGCGCGCAGGCAAGCCGGCCCAGGCCTGGCGGCACCCATACCTCGAACCGATTGTCCCAGCGATGCCACTGGCCCGCCGGCGGATCGGCCCATGGCGCCATCAGCTGCCATTCGCGGCAAATCACCACCCCCGCCCCCTGGCAGATGATCCGGCACCCGCCAAGGGTCAGGGCGCCTTCGCCGTCGACCATTAAATCGGCGACCCGTGACAGTCCGTCGCGCGCCGGCGGATAGGTGCCGCCGCCAACCGCTTGGATCGCCTGACTGACCAGAGATAAGCGCAAGGTCGCGGGCAAACCGGCCCACGGCCCCCGCGCCAAGGTCAACCAACCACCCGCGTGCCACACGCCATGATCCGCCAAAAACCTTTGGCCCCAGCGGTCGATCTCTCGACGCGCGGTGGCCATCGCCCGGCCCACGCGCACCAAATGGTCGGTGGTCGGCCAATCGCCCCCGGCTAAAAAGCGGCGGTCGCGGACCCGTTGAAAGCGCTTGTCTTGATTACTGGGGTCCTCAAGCCAAGGCTGGTCAAAGGCGCGGCAGGTGGCCTCGGTGGCGGCGCGACTCTCATCCAACAGGGGACGGCAGAGGCGTACGCCGCGAAAGATCGTCGGCGCGGCCATGCCGGCCAATCCGGCCGGTCCGCTGTCGCGGCGCAACCGATGAAACACCGTTTCAGCCTGGTCCTGGCGTTGATGGCCGAGCAGCAAATGGGCGATGTTTTCGTCTCGGCAGCGTTGCAACAGCCGTTCATAACGTTGCCGCCGTGCCCAGGCCTGCAAGCCGGCCGCAGGCGGATTTTCGCGGACCGTGAGAACTTCATGGGGCACGCCGAGCCCGGCGCACCAGGCGGCCACTTGCCGGGCTTCGGCGGCCGCGGCGGCGCGCAGGCCATGGTCGACGGTCAGCACCAGTAGGCGGTCGCGCGCGCCCTCGACCGCCGCCGCGGCGAGCCGCAGCAGCGCCATGCTGTCGGCACCGCCCGAAACCGCCAACGCCCAGCGTTCCAAACCTGGCGCGGCGTGCCCGGTCGCCGCCGCCAAAGCCTTTTTGAAACGCGCGAGATCGATCGCGCGGCAAAACCTGTCGTCCGGTGAGTCAGCCGGCGCAGCCAAGACGGCGCCCCTCGCCGGCGGCGCGGCGACGGATATTGCTGGGCGCTTTTGGAAACTTTTCGCCCAATTGTTTGAGAGCGACGCAAGCGTCCTGTTGCTTGTCGATCCGCGCCAGGGATAACGCCAATTTTAGAAGGTTATCCGCCGCCTTGATGTTATCGGGATAGTTTTGATAGCCGGCGGCGAAAGCGATCGCGGCCTGCTCGAACTGTTTGCGAACATAATAGGTTTCCGCGAGCCAATACTGTGCGTTCCCGGCCAAATTATCCTG
This sequence comes from Nisaea sp., assembly GCA_002694075.1. Lineage (GTDB taxonomy): Bacteria > Pseudomonadota > Alphaproteobacteria > Thalassobaculales > Thalassobaculaceae > TMED26. The sequence goes on along the minus strand of NZLB01000143.1, from coordinate 3,694 downwards.
CGGATGCTCGGTGAGAAACGCCTCGAAAGCGGCCTCGGCGCCGGCGTAATCCTGTTTGCGAAGCAGGCCAAAGGCGAAGTCATAGCGCTGGCGCGGGGTGCCGGCCGGCAAGATCGGCGGCGGCACGGCGGCAACTTGTGGCGCCGTTTGCGCCGGCTTCGCCGCCGCCGCACTAGCCGGAATCTGGCCCAATGCGCGCGTGCCTTGTTGATCCAGCACCGCGCCGTCATTGTCGCCAAGGGCCGGCGGCACCGGTCGACCGCCGTTCGGGGTCGCGGCGGAACGTTGAGAGGTTTGACTTTGGCCGGCGGTGGCCGCGGCCGCTTGTGTGTCTGTGCCGGCCGATACCTGCGCGGCCTCCAACCGTTGAAGGCGATAATCGACGTCACTGACCAGCCGGTCCAACCGCTTGCCGAATTGATTGATTGAGAAACTGAATTCCTCAATCCGACCGGTCAGGTTGCGCAGCTGATTTTCCAGCTGCTGCAAGCGAATTTCATGGCGCGCGATGAGCGGCACCTCGCCGGTATTTACCGGGGCGGCGGCGGGGGTCAACGGGGTTGAAATCACACTGCCGGTTCGCGGTTTGGCGCTGGGCCGGAAAACTTCGCGCTGCGTGTCAGCGAGGTCGCGCTCCAACCGGTTGAGGCGGTCGATGATCTGCGACATGTCCTGGGCCAGCGCCGCGGACGCGCTGACGAAAAACCCAACCACAGCGACGGCTTGCGCCGCCAGCCGCACCGATGCCACCATGCTCACATCCTCCCTATGCTCCCCGAGCCCTTCACTTTAGCGCCTCGCCTGGGCAAAAATAAGGCGCCGGCCCAAGGGCCGGCGCCAACCTTTCCGACGCGATTACGAGGGTTAGTTCACCCGCGTCACCGCGCGACGGTTTTTCTTCCAAGCGGTTTCGGTATGGCCACCATCGACCGGGCGCTCTTTGCCATAGCTGATGGTTTTAATGCGATTAGCGTCAATGCCCAGAGTCAGCAGGTAATCGCGAACCGCGTTGGCGCGGCGTTCGCCCAAGGCAATGTTATATTCGCGCGTGCCGCGTTCGTCACAATGACCCTCGATCAGCACGGTCACCGCGCCATTCTTGCGCATCCAAAAAGCTTGCCGCTCCAGGACCGTACGGGCATCGGCCGTCAGGTCGAATTTGTCAAAACCGAAGAACACACGGTCGCCAACATTGACCGCCAAATCTTCCTGCGATCCCGCGGCCGGCCCGCTTTCCGTTGCGGTGCTGGTCACCGCCGCGGTGCTGGCGCCCGACGACGCCCCGCTGCCAGAGGTGGTGGCGGCCGTTTGTGGATCCGTTGAACAGGCGCCCAAAAGCGCGACGGCGGCCAACAAGGAGAGAAGTTTGGTGCGCATTTGCTTGTCCCTTGAATCGTGAAAACTGGCGACCGTAGACCTGTCAGTCGTGACGGCTGATATTGCGCTGTATCCGTTGTGCGTGGGCGGACCCCCACCCGATGCACGAACTATATCGCTGAAGGATTAGGGAATCAAGGGCGACCACGCCGGATCGGAGGCGTCGACCGGGGTCAATATTTCGCGTTCGTTGAAGCCGGTTAAGTCAATGGAGAATAACCGCGTCGCCCCCCCGCCTCTTTGACCGCCGGGGATTTGCTTGAAATAAATTAATACCCGACCGTTCGGCGCCCAGGTCGGCGCCTCAACTAAAAACCCCGAGGTCAGCAGACGTTCCCCGGAACCGTCCGGTTTCATGACCCCAATATGGAACTGTCCGCCGACGATTTTGGTGAACGCGATGAGATCGCCGCGCGGCGACCAAACCGGGGTCGCATAGCGCCCTCTGCCAAAACTGATGCGCCGGACGTTGTCGCCGTCGCTGGACATCACATACAACTGTTGAGAACCGCCGCGATCCGAATTGAAGACGATTTGGCGGCCGTCGGGCGCGTAGGTCGGCGAGGTGTCGATGGACGGCGAATTGGTCAGCCGCGAAACCGCCCGGGTGCGCAGGTCCATGGTATAGATGTCGGTAACGCCATTACGCGACAAACTCATGATCACCTTGTTGCCGTCGGGCGAGAACCGCGGCGCGAAGGTCATGCCCGGAAAATCGCCGAGAACTTCCTGCTGCCCGGTGTCGATATTGAAGATGTAGACACGCGGACGCCGGTTGTAATAAGCGAGATAGGTGATTTCTTGCGTGGTCGGTGAAAACCTGGGGGTCAGCACCAGGGTTGAGCCATCGGTCAGGAATTTATGGTTGGCGCCATCCTGATCCATGATCGCCAAGCGTTTGACGCGGCGCGTGGCTGGCCCGGTTTCGGCGATATACACCAAGCGGGTGTCGAAATAACCGCTCTCCCCGGTCAGGCGTTGATAAATCATATCCGAAATGACATGGGCCAAACGCCGCCAGTTGCCGGGTACGGTGGCCACCGATTGACCTTCCAATTGCGCTTCGGCGTAAACATCCCAGAGGCGGAACTCGACGCGCAGGCGCCCATCGGGTGCCACCGTCACACTGCCGTTGACCAGGGCCTGAGCGTTGATCACCCGCCAATCGCCGAACCGCGGCAGCACATCCACCGGCAGCTCGCGCTGAATGAAAGCGGCTTGGTTGATCGGCCGAAACAGGCCCGAGCGCTCTAAATTGGCGGCGATCACCTGGGCCAAATCCCGGCCATATCTCGCCGCCTCCCCGGCGCCCGCGAAATTGATCACCGCCAGGGGCAAAGGCTCGACACGCCCGCGCGAAATATCAATCCGCAATTCGCCATAGGCACGCTCGCCCGGCAGCCCGACCAGCACCCCGGCGATCAATGCGGCGGATAACGCCACATGCCGGAATAAGCCCCAAAAGCGCATTTTCATGATCCGTCTCGCTCCCGATTAGCCGAGCATATCGCGCGGGTTGAACCCGATGGTGAAGGTTTTCCAAAGGTCGTATTTGTCAAGCGGTAGGCGCAACGGCGAGCAGCGCGGGTTGCGTAAAGCCCGGATCGCCGATTCCGCCGCCGTTCGGAAAAACGGATCGACGCGCATGCGGGATTTGTCGGTAACCTCCGCCGCCCTTACCGTCCCATCGGGATTCATGCGCACAAATATGTCAACAATAAGGTCCTCGGCCCCTTTCGCGCCGGCTGGAATGTTCCAGCAATCGGCGATTTGATCGCGGATCGCATCCAATTCACTCACCGATAATTTGGCGTTCGGGTTAAACCGCCGGTCGGGCGCCGCGATAGGCGCCGCGGCGGTCTGCGGCGGCGGCTTTTTCGGCGCTTTTCGGGCCGCCGGGTCGCCCGCCGCCGGTTTCATTTTAGCGACCGAGCGAAGCAATTTATCAAACGCGCTGGGCGCCGGTTTTTTGGCCTTCTTAGGCTTTGGAGGCTTGGGCTGGGGTGGCTTGGGTCGCGCCACCGGGCGCACCGCGGCGGTCGCCGTCGGCGGTTTTTCCGCCTTGGGCGGCGCTGGTTTAACCGCCGGTTTGGGTTTTTTCGGTAGTTTCGGTTTGGGCGGCGGCGGCGGCGTGGCGGCCACCGTCGGCGCCGGCTTAGGCTTCGGTTTCTGGGGCGCTGGTTTCGGCGCCGCTGGTTTCGGAGGCGCCGGTTTCGGGGACGCGGTTTTTTTCGCCATGGGCTTTTTAGGCGGCGGCGGCGCTTTCACTGGCGGCGGCGGCGCGACGGCTGGCGCCGGCGGCGGCGGTTTGGCGGCG
>NZLB01000142.1 GCA_002694075.1 Nisaea sp. | reverse complement strand
TGAAACCGGGCGCTATGGGCGGGGCGACTTCCAAGAGTTGGATGGCGAGATCGAACACCAGCCATGGGTTGACGGCGGCGAACCCTGCATTTGTTTGGCCGTCACCGATGCCCCGCTGCGCTTCAAAAGTTTGGCCGCCAAATTAGCCCAGCCACTGCTCGGCATCTAGTGTGACGACGGCCGCCGGCGCGTCCCCTCCCGGTATGAGAGCGGGTCGGCGTGTCGCCGTGTGGGGCGCCGGCGGCGCCATTGGCGACGCCTTTGTCCAGCATCTCGCCGCCGCTCCCGATGTCGTCGAGGTCTTCGCGGTGTCGCGCGCGGCGCGGCCGGCGCCGGCGGGAAAAATTCGCACGATAGCTGGCGATTTAACGGTTGAGGATGACGTCGCCGCGGCCGCCGCCACAGTTGCCGACGCCGGCGGTAACCTGGACCTGGTGCTGATCGCCAGTGGCGTTCTGCATGACGCCGCCGCCGGCATCGCGCCAGAGAAAAGTTGGCGGGCCCTCGACGCCGCGGCGATGGCCCGCGTCTTCGCCGTCAACACCATTGGTCCAAGCTTGATCGCCAAACACTTTCTGCCCCTGTTGGCGCGCGACCGGCGGGTGATTTTCGCCGCCCTATCGGCGCGGGTCGGCAGTATCTCCGATAATCGCGCCGGCGGCTGGTACGCCTATCGCGCGTCCAAGGCGGCCCTTAATATGATGATCAAGGGCCTGGCCATCGAACTGGCCCGTCGCAACCCGGCGGCGCTGTGCGTCGGCTTGCACCCGGGCACCGTCGATAGCCCGCTATCGGCCCCCTTTCAGCGCAATGTCCCGGCCGCGGGATTATTCACGCCGGCGCGCGCGGCGGCCGCCATGTTGGGTGTCTTGGAGGGTTTGCCGGCCACCGCCAGCGGCCGCTTGTTCGCCTGGGACGGCGCCGAGATCGCGCCCTAAAGCGCCGCCGCGCTGAGCGCCAAGGCGGCGGCCACCATTCCCGACAACGGCAGCCGCAAGGTCAAATACCAGTTTGGTGCCAGGCCGGCGGCCACCGCCGCGCGGTCGATCAGCGGCATGGCCAGGAAACTGGCCGCCAGCAGCCAAAGACCGCCGGCCCCGCCCCATAACAGAGCCGGCCAGGCGATCAACGCCGGCACCACCGACAGCGCCGGCCAACGCCAGCCGGGCGCGCCGGTGGGGCTGATCGCCAGGCCCCAAAGAATACCGCCCAGGAAGGAGAGAATCACCGCCCCATAGGCCAGTTGACTGGCCACCGCCAATGCCTGCCAGGTCCCCGGCGCCCACCAGAGGGCGGCGGCACCGGCCGCGAACGGCAGGAAGCCGCCGGCGCCAAGCCCGGCGACCGGGATCGGCGGCCGGCTAAAGGACGTCACGAGGCGCCGGCCAGCAGCGGTGTGATGGCGCCGATCACACGGTCGGCGGTCGGCGCGGTGGTCGACGCGAACCAATTGACCAATTTGCCGTCCGGGCCGATCAGATATTTGTGAAAATTCCAGCGCGGCTTGGCCAGCATCCCAAGTTCGCCGGCCGCCCAGCGGTAAAACGGATGGGCCGCCGCGCCGCGCACCACGGTTTTTTCGGTCATCGGGAAATCGATGTCGAAATTGACCGTGCAGAAATCCTTGATCTCGTTGTTGCTGCCCGGCTCCTGGCCGCCGAAATCATTGCTTGGCACGCCGAGAACGACCAGGCCCCGATCGCGATAGCGCGCCCACAGGCTTTGCAGGTCGGCGTATTGGCGGGTGAAGCCGCAGCGCGAGGCTGTGTTGACGACCAGCACCGGCTTGCCGGCGAATTGGGCGAGCGAGAGGGCCTCGCCGTCAATCGATTGGAAACTGAAATCATGGGCGGACATCGGGCGGGCCTCATCGGCGGTGGCGGCCAGCGTGGGCCAGAAAAAGGCGAGCATCACGATCAGCGAACGCAGGGTCATCGACGGTCTCCAGGGGTTGCATCGACTTTACGCGCGGCGGCCCGGCGCGGATCAATCATCCAGGCGGCGGCGCGCCCCTATCATCCCGAAGCGCGGCCAATCGCGCCCTTTTGACTTGCCGCGCCGGCGCCTGGGTGCGACCTTCCGGCCGGCCTCGTTACGGGAGAAAGCCATGACGGTGATGACTGTGATTTTTGTGGTGGTGGCGGTGTGTCTTGGCGGTTTGGTGCCGTTTCAGGCCGGCATCAACGCGAACGCCGGCGCCCACCTGGGCCATGCCTTGTGGGGCGCGGTGACCAATACCACGGTGGCGACTTTGGCGCTGCTGACGGCGGTGCTGCTGAGCGGCGCGCCGGCGCCGACCTGGCGCGCGGCACTGGCGGCGCCGCCGTGGATTTGGGCCGGCGGTCTGATCGGCGCCTCGCTGGTGTTCAGCGCCCTCACCCTGGCGCCGCGCCTGGGCGCCGCCAGCTATGTTTCGGCGTCCATCGTCGGCACCGTGCTGGCTTCCATGGTGGTCGACCATTTCGGCCTGGTCGGTTACCGGGTGAGCGAAATCACCGCTTGGCGCTTGTTCGGCGCCGGTCTGGTCATCGCCGGCATGTTGGTGCTGCAGTTTCACCGGTGAACTGCCGGCGGCGCGGCGCCTTGACGGTGGCGCGGCCATCGCTTACCTCAAAGCCCTATGCCGCCGCCGTTAAGTGGGAGACCAATGGCCAAGCTCGATATCCTGTGGGTGCCGGACCCGATCTTGAAAACCAAATGCGCGCCGGTGACGGTGATCGACGACGCTTTGCGGGTGTTTCTGGACGATATGTTGGACACCATGTACGCGGCGCCCGGCATCGGTCTGGCGGCGCCCCAGGTGGGCCGCGCCGAGCGCTTCCTGGTGCTGGATGTCAGCGACGACAAATCGGCGCCGCTGAAATTGATCAATCCGGAGATCGTCGATGTCGCCGACGAGGACGCGGTCTATGAGGAAGGTTGCCTGTCGATCCCCGAGCATTACGCCGAGGTGACGCGGCCGGCCTGGGTCAAGGTGGCCTATACCGACGAGACCGGGGCGGCCCGTGAAATCACCGCCGATGGCTTGCTGGCGGTTTGTCTGCAGCACGAGATGGACCATCTCGACGGAATTGTTTTTCTCGACCATTTGTCGGCCCTCAAGCGCAACATCATCACCCGCAAGATGGTCAAGGCGAAGAAGGCGCGGACGCGCGACGCCGCCGCGTGACCGTGACGCCGCCGCCGTTGCGCTTGGCCTTCATGGGCACGCCCGATTTCGCGCTGCCGACCTTGGACGCGCTCGCCGCCGCCGACCATCACATCGCCGCCGTCTATTGCCAGCCGCCACGCCCGGCCGGCCGCGGCCAACAGGAACGGCTGGCGCCGGTGCACACACGCGCCGTCGACCTGGGTCTGCCGGTGCGTACCCCAACCAGCCTCAAAACCGCCGAGGCACAGGCCGCTTTCGCCGCCCTCGACCTGGACGCGGCGGTGGTCGTCGCCTATGGCCTGATCTTGCCGCCGGCGATTTTGGCGGCACCGCGCCTTGGCTGTTTGAACGTTCACGCTTCGCTGTTGCCACGCTGGCGTGGGGCGGCGCCGATCCAACGAGCGATCGCCGCCGGCGACGACGAGACCGGCATTAGCTTGATGGTCATGGAGGCGGGCTTGGATACCGGACCGGTGCTGCGCACCCGGCGCGTCGCGCTCGATGACAGCATCACCGGCGGCGCCTTGCATGACCAATTGGCCACCCTTGGCGGGGAAATGATTGTCGACGGCCTGGCCGACTGGGCGGCTGGCCGACTAACCGCCCAGCCGCAAGACGACAGCGCCGCCACCTATGCCGGTAAACTGACCCGCGCCGAAGGCCGCATCGATTGGCATCGGCCGGCGGCCGAATTGGCGCGCGCGGTACGTGCCTTCGATCCTTGGCCCGGGTGTTGGTGCCAGGATGGCGACACTCGATTGGCGGTGAAAGCGGCGACCGTCTCCGACGGTCCGCCGGCGGCCGCCGATGTCGCGCCAGGCACCGTGTTGGATGACCAGTTAACGGTCACCTGCGGCGCCGGTGCGCTGCGCCTGACGGTGCTCCAACGGCCCGGCAAGGGACCGATGGCGGCGGCCGATTTTTTGCGCGGTTATCCGCTCGCCGCCGGCCACCGCCTGAGCTGAGCCATGGCGCGTTTCAAGCTGACCTTGGAATACGATGGCGCGCCGTTTGTCGGCTGGCAGCGTCAGGATAATGGCCCCTCGGTGCAGGCCGCCTTGGAAGACGCCTTGCGGGCGCTAACCGGCCGGGCTGTCGAGGTGGTCGGTGCCGGGCGCACCGACGCCGGCGTTCATGCCCTTGGCCAAGTCGCCCATATCGACCTGGCCGACGAACGTTTCGATGGCCGCAAGCTGCGCGAGGCGCTTAATTACCATCTCAAGCCGGCGCCCATCGCGGTCCTCGCGGCGGCGCCGGCGCCGGCTGATTTTCACGCCCGTTTTTCGGCCACCGCCCGCGCCTATCTTTACGTCATCGTCAACCGCCGGGCGCCTTTGGCGATTGATCGCGGGCGTGCCTGGCAGGTGCGACAGCCGCTGGATGTGGCGGCCATGGCGGCGGCCGCCGAACCTTTGCTGGGTCACCACGATTTCACCAGCTTCCGGGCCGCCCAATGCCAGGCCAAGTCGCCGTGCAAAACCTTGGACCGGCTGACCGTTACCCGCGAGGGCGATGAGATTCATATCGAGGCCGGCGCACGATCTTTCCTGCACCATCAGGTGCGCAATATCGTCGGCACCTTGAAATGGGTGGGTGAGGGCAAGTGGACGGCGCGCGAGGTGGCCGCCGCCCTGGCCGCCCGCGACCGCGCCGCCGCCGGGCCGACGGCGCCGGCCGATGGCCTGTATTTGGTATCGGTCGCCTACTGAGCGGGCTTCGGCACGGCCGCCCGCGCCAACCGATCGGCCCGCTCGTTGCCGGGGTCGCCGGCATGCCCCTTGACCCAATGCCAGGCCACTTGGTGCCGGCTGGCGGCGGTGTCGAGGCGCTGCCACAGGTCGACATTCTTGACCGGCTTTTTACCGGCCGTTCGCCAGTTTCGCCGTTTCCAATTGGCCAGCCATTCGGTAATGCCCCCGCGCACATAGGTGCTGTCGGTGTAAAGATCGACGGCCATGGGGCGTGTCAACGCCTCCAGGGCCATGATCGCGGCCATCAGCTCCATCCGGTTGTTGGTGGTCTCGGGCGCGCCGCCGGACAATTCCTTTTCCGCGTCGCCGTAGCGCATCACCGCGCCCCAGCCGCCCGGTCCCGGATTGCCGGAACAGGCGCCGTCGGTGTGAATGGTGACGCGTCCGTTGGCCATCGTCGCCGCCTCAGGCGCCATAGCCGGCCGTCGAAGTGATCCGTTGATGGACACGCAGCCGGGCCAAGTATTCCAACGGGTCCTTGGGTTTCACAAAAGCCCCCTCGGGATGGTTCAGCCAGTCGTAGAGGCGGGTCAACAGAAACCGTAGGGCCGCCCCCCGCGCCAACACCGGCAGGGCGGCGCGCTCGGCCGGCGTCAACGGTCGACGTTTTTGATAGGCGTTGATCAGCGCGCGTGACTTGGTGACGTTGAGGCTGCCGTCGCTTTCAAAGCACCAGGCGTTGAGACAGATCGCCAGGTCATAGGCGAGAAAATCGGTGCAGGCGAAATAGAAATCGATCACGCCGGAAATCTTGTCACCGAGGAAAAACACATTGTCCTGAAACAAGTCGGCGTGAATTACCCCAACCGGCAAATCGGCGGGCCAATGGCGCGCCAAATGGCGCAGTTCGTCGCTCAGCAGATTATAGAGGCCGTGGTAAACCTGATCGGCGGCCAGGCCCGAGGCGGTCAACAGCGGGCTCCAGCCGGACAGCGACAGATTGTTCGGTCGTTGCATGGTGAAATCGGCGCCGGCCAGGTGCAAATCGGCCAAGGCGCCGCCCAGTTCCCGGCAATGCGGCGGGGTGATGCGCCGCGGCCAGACCCCGTCGAGAAAGGTGACAATCGCCGCCGGTCGCCCGGCCAAGGCGCGTAGCGCGACGCCGTCACGGTCGACCACCGGTGTCGGACAGGACAGGCCGTGGCGTGCCAAATGGTCCATCAGACCAATGAAAAAGGGCAGGTCGTTGGCGTCCACCCGCTTTTCATACAGCGTCAAAATGAAGGTGCCGGTGGTGGTCCGCAGCAGGAAATTGGAGTTTTCCACCCCTTCGGCGATGCCGGCGTAGGAAACCAGATCGCCGATGTCATAGGTCGCCAAAAAAGCGATCAACTCGTCATCGGAGATTTGGGTATAGACCGCCATTCCGGTTTAGGCGGCGGTCAGGCCGCGCGGCAGTTTGAAGCGCACATCCTCAACCGCCGCGCTCACCTCTTCCAAGGTCACGGTGAAACGCGCGCGGCAGGCGGCGATCACTTCCTCGACCAGCAGTTCCGGCGCCGAGGCGCCGGCGGTCAGGCCCAAGCGGCCGACCCCTTCGAACCAGCGCCAATCAATCTCGTCGGCGCGGCCGATCAACAGCGATTTTTCACAGCCATTGGCCGCCGCCACTTCCACCAGCCGGCGTGAGTTGGAGGAATAGGGCGCGCCGATCACCAATAAGGCGTCGCATTGTCCGGCCATCGCCTTGACCGCGTTTTGGCGGTTGGTGGTGGCGTAGCAGATGTCATCCTTGTTGGGCGGCCGGATCGCTGGAAAGCGGCGCGTTAACACCGCGATGATCGCCTCGGTCTCGTCGACCGAGAGGGTGGTTTGGGTAGTATAGGCGAGGGCCGTGTCGGCCGGTGGAGCGACCGTCTCGGCCTGGGCGACATCCTCGACCAGGGTCATCGCGCCATCCGGCAATTGGCCCATGGTCCCGATCACTTCCGGATGGCCGGCATGGCCGATCAAAATCACATGGTGGCCGGTCCGGTGGTGGCGTTCGGCTTCCAAATGCACTTTGCTGACCAACGGGCAAGTGGCGTCGAAAAAGGTCAGGCCGCGGCGACTGGCCTCGGCCGGCACCGATTTGGGCACACCGTGGGCGGAAAAGATCACCGGCACATCGTCGGGCACTTCTTCCAATTCTTCGACGAAAACGGCGCCCTGGGCCTCCAGGGATTCGACGACGAAGCGGTTATGTACGATCTCATGACGCACATAAACGGGGCGGCCGAAGCGCGCCAAAGCTTGTTCGACGATTTGGATCGCGCGATCGACGCCGGCGCAGAAACCGCGCGGTTGGGCAAGGACGATGGTGAGGGCGGTGTCGGTCATGGCGCGGTTTTCTCTTGAAAAAGCGCGAGCGTCAATTGCGGACTTACCGGCGGCGCGATAATCTGCCGGCCATTATTGTCACGGTGGAGATCGCCATGTCGGAACCGATGCGCCCGCAAAACAGCCCTTATCCGGTCGAAGTGGAGGCAGGCAAAACCTATTTCTGGTGCGCTTGCGGGCAAAGCAAACGCCAACCGTTTTGCGACGGCTCGCACCAAGGTACGGATTTTAGCCCGGTCGCCTATAAAGCGCCGGCCGGCCGCAAAGTGTTTTTTTGCGGCTGCAAGGTGACCGGCAAGGCGCCGTTGTGCGACGGCAGCCACAACCGCTGAGCCGGCCGCTTGAACGGGCGCCGCGCCAGGTGCCGCGTGTCGCCGCCCCGTTGACGTCGGCGTGGCGGCGGGTGTTGGTTCCCCTCGCCCTGGCGGTGGTGGTGGCGGGCTGTGCCGCCAAGGGTCCGCAACCGGCGTGCCCGACCGTCGACGTGATCAATGATTTGCATCGTACGACGGTTTTCGCCGCGGGGGGCGCCGGCGACCCGGCGGCGGTGTCGCATACCTTGCGGATCGCCGATTTCAGCGCCCAATGCGTTTATCGGAAAAACGCCATCACGCTGCCGGTGACGGTCACGTTGAGCGCGCAACGCGGCCCGGTCAACGATGGCGGCCGCGCGCCGGGGCGCTATTTCGTCGCCGTGCTCAATGCCCAGGACGCGGTCATCACCAAGCGCGTGTTTGATGTCGACCTGGCCTTCAAGGAGGGCGCGCAAGCGGTTTTCAGCGATGAGGTGACACTCACCCTCCCGTTCGCCGCGGCCGCTGATTTGGATGGGTGGCGGGTGTTGATCGGCCTGCAATTATCGGCCGAGGCGCTGGCCTATAATCGGCGCCTGCGCGACCCACGCTGACCGCCGCCGGTGCCCGCGCGCTAAACGCCGCGAAACACCGGCGGCCGTTTTTCGCGGAACGCGGCCATGCCTTCGGCGCCATCGGCGCTGGTGTTGACATGGTCCACCTGAACGCGGGCGATGGCCGCGATTTCGCTGGGTCCCTTGGGCAGGGCGGCGTTGGCGAAGCGCTTCAACATCTCGGTCGGCAGTGGGGCGGCGTCGCGGATTTTGGCGGCGAACTCGAGGGCCGTCGCCTCTTCCTGCCCGTCGGCGGTGATGCGGTTGACATAGCCCACCTCATAGGCCCGTTGAACCGTCATCGGCTCGCCGATCAACAACAGCTCCATGGCCACCTTATGCGGGATGCGGGTCGCCAGATTGCTGATCAGGCCGCCGGAAAAGCCGACCTTCACTTCCGGGTAGCTAAACATCGTGCTTTCCGCCGCGACCAACAGGTCGCACATGGTCGTCAGCACCATGCCGCCGCCGACGCACCAACCGCGCACGGCGCCGATCACCGGCTTGTCGACCGGCACGCCGACGCTCGGGATCGCGCGGTAGAGATCGTGGGGAATATCGTTCAAATCGGCGCCCACGGTAAACGCCTTGTCGCCGGCGGCGGCGAGCACCGCGACGCGTTCGTCGGACGCGCTGAAGCGCCGCCAGGCGGCTTCTAAACCGGCGACCAAGGCGTGGTCCAGACGGTTGCGGGTGGCCGGCTGATTCAAGCGGATGGTGGCGATCCCATCGGCCGCGTGGTAGGTCACCGCGTCCAAGTGGTCGTCGGTCATGGCATGATCTCCCTTTCGATGATGTGCTGTTGACGGTGGCAGACAAGCGGCCGCGCGCGGGGAAAGACGCTCATATGAACACAAGCTCCGGGTCGATTCTAGATCGTGTCCTCTACCGGGACGGCTTGATCATCATTCTCGACAAACCGGCCGGCCTGCCGGTCCATGGCGGCCCGGGCGGCGGCGACCATTTGGAACTCTACCTGGACGCCTTGCGCTTTGGCTTGGCCCAGCCGCCGGGGCTCGGCCATCGTCTCGACCGGGATACCTCCGGTTGCCTGGCGCTGGGCCGTCATCGCAAGGCTCTGCGCCGTTTGGGCCGCATCTTCTCCGCGGGCTTGGCCGAGAAAACCTATTGGGCTTTGCTCGACGGCGTGCCGGCGGCGGCCAGCGGGTGTGTGACCGCGCCCCTGCACAAGGTCAGCAACGCGCGGCGCGGCTGGCGCATGGTGGTCGACACCACCCATGGCAAAGCGGCGGCCACCGATTATCGGGTGCGGGCCAGCGATGGCCGGGTGAGTTTCGTTGAATTCACGCCGCGAACCGGGCGCACCCACCAAATCCGCGTGCACGCCGCCGAACTGGGCTGTCCGGTGATCGGCGACCCGATCTATGGGCGGCGGGATGGGCCGGCCGGGCCGTTACAATTGCATGCCCGCCGTCTGGTTTTGCCGCTGTATGAGGCCAAACCGGCGGTCGTCGCGGCGGCGGCGCCGCCGCCCCACATGGCGGCCCTTTTGGCGCGGTTGCCGGCGGCGTGCGATGACGATACGCCGGTCCAGTCGGTGCCATAGGTCGCATTATGCGGCGCCCGCGATGACTATTGTGTCAAAAACAGACTTAAAAACCGGAAGCGTCCGGCCTATGTGTGGGGCTCGGCACTGACAGGAGGCCAACCATGCTCCAAGCCCAAACCCACGCCCACGCCGCGCCGCGCCAAGATCTGCGCGCGCCGCTGACCTTCATTCGCAAACAAGCGACCAAACCGCAGTTTAAAAGCGCCGCGCTGACCGGCGGCGAGCCGGAGGTGACGTTCGAGTTGGAGCGCCACGAGGTCGATATTCACGACATGCGCCAGGTCGCCGACCGGTTGACCCTTGATGACACCGGGTTCGAGCTCCGCCGGATGCCGACCGCCGTCGCCGATCTTTACGACGACGCGGCCATCGCCCAGGCCTATGAGCCCGAGGTGATCGCCTTGTTGAAGGCGCATACCGGCGCCGACGACGTGGTGGTTTTCGACCATACCCGGCGGTCCGACGCGGCGACCGGCGCCAGCAACCCGGATGGTGCGCGCGGGCCGGCCTCGCGGGTGCATGTCGACTATACCGTCGCTTCGGGCCCGCAGCGCGCCCGCGACGTTTTAGGGGACGCGGCGGTCACGCGGGTGCTCGACGCCGGCGGGCGGATCATGCAGGTCAATGTCTGGCGGCCGATCCGCGGCCCGGTCCGGCGGGCGCCGCTGGCCTTGGCGGCGGCCAAAAGCGTGCCGTTCGACAGCCTGGTCGCCACCGATCAATTGTTCGCCGATCGCACCGGCGAGATTTACCACTTGGCCTATGACGCCCGGCAAGAGTGGTTTTACGCGCCGGAGATGACGCCGGAGGAGGTGATTCTGATCAAGGGGTGGGACAGTTTGGATGACGGCCGTGCCCGCTTCACGCCGCACGGCGCGGTGGTCCTGGACCGACCCGACGAGAGCTTGCCACCGCGTGAAAGCATTGAGACTCGGACTTATTTGGTGTTCGCCCCGGATTGAGGCGCGGGCCGATCAGCGGGGCAGGGCGGTGCCGATCCATTCAAAGCCCAGGATCAGCGCCTGACCGAAGGCGATGTCGCCAATCACCACCGCCACCGCCGCCAGGCTGGAAATGGCCAGCCCGGCGCGGGCGATGGCGAACAGCGTCCAGACCGCGCAGACCATGGCGACCATGGTGAGCGCCGGCGCAGCGCCGGCGACCAGGGTCATCAGCAGCATTAAATAGGTCAGCGGCAGGTTGGCCCATTGGTAGGGCACCAGATAGGTGAAAAATCGATCGCGCCGATCCATCGCGGTTAAAATCCGCTCCACCACCAGGGCGAAGGCGGCCCACAGGATCACGAAGATCAGGAACTGGCTGATCACAAAAGACAGCGGCGACAGGTCGGCCGGAATCGGATTGCCCTGGCGGAACATGATCAGCATATGCGCCGGAAAGCAGATCAAGAGAGCGGCGAAAGACCGCCAAAACCCGGTCGTGTCGGAGGTAAAGTAACTTAGCGCGTCCGGCCGTTGAACGGCTAGGCGCCAGGTCCCGATCACCGCGCGTCGCATTTCAAGGCGGTCGAACATGACGTTCAGGCGGCCTGAAAGAAGCGGTCGAGCACGGCCCGATAAACGGCCGTCAGATTGCGGATGTCATCGACCGGCACATGTTCGTTGACCTTGTGCATGGTTTGACCGACCAGGCCAAATTCAACCACCGGGCAATATTTTTGGATGAAGCGCGCGTCGGACGTGCCGCCGGTGGTCGACAGTTCGGGTTGACGGCCGGTGACCGTCTTCACCGCCTCGGCGACCAGCGCCGACAGCGGGCCCGGTTCGGTCAAGAAGCTCTCGCCCGAGCAACTCAGCGTCAAATCGTAATCGCCGCCCACGGCGTCGAAGGTTTCGCGCAACCAGGCGCCAAGGGTGGCCGAGCTATGCAAATCGTTGAAGCGGATGTTGAACACCGCCGAGGCTTTGGCCGGGATCACATTGGTGGCCTCGTTGCCGGTGTCGATTGAGGTCACCGCCGCCGTGGTTGGCGGGAAGTGGTCGCTGCCGGCGTCCAAGGTTTCGGCGGCCAGCGGCGCCAGCATACGCAGCAAGCGCGACAGCGGGTTGTCGGCCAAATGCGGATAGGCGGCGTGGCCTTGGGTGCCGTTGACGGTGAGCCGGCCGGTCAAGCTGCCGCGCCGGCCGATTTTGATCATTTCGCCAAGGTAATTGGGGTTGGTCGGCTCGCCGACGATACAGGCGTCGATCCGCTCGCCGCGGGCGGCCAACCAGGACAGCATTTTGACCGTGCCGTTGATCGCCGGGCCTTCCTCGTCGCCGGTGATCAAAAAACTGATCGAGCCGGCCGGCTCGCCATCACGCGCGGCGAGGTGATCGCCGACGGCGGCGGCGAAGGCGGCGATCGCCGATTTCATGTCGGCGGCGCCGCGGCCAAATAGGCGGTTCTCGGAAATCACCCCGGCGAAAGGTTCCAAGCGCCAGCCGCCTTCGTCGCCAACCGGCACCACGTCGGAATGACCGGCGAAACAGAAATGCGGTGCGCCGTCGCCAATGCGGGCGTAGAGATTGTCGACGTCCGGCGTGTCGGTGTCGCTGAACAGCAAGCGGTGACAGGTGAACCCCAGGTCGCTCAGCACCGATTGCAAATGGTCAAGGGCGCCGCCCTCGGCCGGTGTCACGCTGGGGCACCGGATCAAGTCCTGGGCCAGCGTAACCGGGTCGAGCGCCATCGCCATCGCCGATCTCAATCGCGCAGGAGATCGTTGATCGAGGTCTTGGAGCGGGTTTGCGCGTCGACGCGCTTGACGATAACCGCGCAATAGAGCGACGGCCCCGGGCTGCCGTCGGGCAGAGGTTTGCCGGGCAAGCTGCCGGGCACGACCACCGAATAGGCGGGTACCCTGCCGATATGCACCTTGCCGGTGTCGCGGTCGATAATCTTGGTCGAGGCGCCGATGAACACGCCCATCGACAGCACCGAACCTTGTTCAACCACGACGCCCTCGACCACCTCGCTGCGGGCGCCGATGAAACAATCGTCCTCGATGATCACCGGGCCGGCCTGTAGGGGTTCGAGCACACCGCCGATGCCGACGCCGCCCGACAGGTGAACGTTTTTACCGATTTGCGCGCAGGACCCGACGGTCGCCCAGGTGTCGACCATGGTGCCGCTGTCGACATAGGCGCCCAAGTTCACGAAGCTTGGCATCAGCACCACGCTGGGCGCGATATAGGCCGCCCGCCGGACCACGCAATTGGGCACCGCGCGAAAGCCGGCGGCCCGGAAGTCCGCGGCCGACCAGCCGGCGAATTTGGACGGCACCTTGTCCCACCAGGACGAGGCCATGGCCGGGTCGCTGCCGGGGCCGGCGGGACCGCCCGGCATGACATCCATGTCGTTCAAGCGGAAGGACAGCAGCACCGCTTTCTTGGCCCATTGGTTGACCTGCCACTGATGGTCGCCGAGCGGCACGGCGGTGCGAATGCTGCCGTTGTCGAGCCCGGCCAGGGCCGCCTCGACCGCCTCGCGGACCGCGCCCTGGGTGTCGAGCCCGATGCTGTCGCGGTCTTCCCAGGCTTGGTCGATCACCGTTTCAAGCTGGCTGTCGGTCATGGTTTTCGCTCCTGCTGCTGGCGGCCGCGCTAGGCCGCGTCATCCCAATTAATCGGTGGCCCGGTGGGCGGAGGATGGCCAGTGCCGGCGACCTTGTCAACGCCGGGGCGTGGCCGTTAGGCGGCGTCGGTGTGACGCTTCAAATCGTCAAGAAAACTGACCAAATCCTCGGCCCGGTGGTGGACATGGGCGGCGTCGGCGCCGGCCGTCGCCCAATCCGCCTCGGTGCGCAGCCAGACGGTGGTCAGGCCGAGCGCGGCGGCCGGTTCCAGGTTGATCGCCATGTCCTCGACAAACACCGCGCGTGCCGGGTCGATGGCTTCGGCGGCGAGAAAGTCGCGAAATGGCGCCGGGTCGGGTTTGGGCCGAAAATCGGCCGCCGCGATATCGAAATAAACCTCGAAATGATGGCTGACGCCGAGTCTGTCGCAGGCGTTGCGCGCGTGCGCGACCGACCCGTTGGTGTAGATCATCTTACGCCCGGACAAATCCGCCAGGAGGGCGTCCAGGCGCGGGTCCGGGTCGATCGGGCTGTAATCGATGTCATGGACATAGGCCAGGAAATCATGGGGGTCGAGCCCGTGCTCGGCCATCAAACCGTTCATGGTGGTGCCGTAGCGCTGGAACAGGTCGCGCTGGAGGTCGCGCGCCGCTGGTCGGGCCAGGCCGACATGACGCTCGACATAATCGGTGATCCGTTCGCGCACCTGATCGAACAGGTTGCTGCGCGCCGGATAGAGGGTGTTGTCCAGGTCGAAAATCCAACACTCAACGGTGCGCGCGTCAAAGGGCATGGGTCAAGTTCCGCGAATAATGGTGCCAACCCCATGGGGCGTGAACATTTCCAACAACACCGCGTGTTTCACCCGGCCGTCAAGGATCACCGC
>NZLB01000141.1 GCA_002694075.1 Nisaea sp. | reverse complement strand
ATTAACGATAAGTCTATTTTGAAAAAAATTGAAAATTTCAGCGACGCGGATCGTGAGCTGATATCTGAAATTCTGGTGTTTCTCGAGAGGTTTGAAAATTCATTCACTAAGTTCCGTCGGTATATTTCACAGTATATTGAGGGCGGCATCTTGGCCGACGGCCTTGATGTGGAGAAATTTTTGAACGACAGAAAAATTCAGTTTTATATCGACGTCATGACCAAAATATCTCTGCAGTTCAGCATCTGGAATCATCAAATTATGATTCTGAAGGATTACGAGTTCCAAGAAACCTCCAAGGATATCCTTCGCGGGGCCGAGTCCCTGCAGGATTTTCTGAATCAATTGATTTCCGACAAATGACGAGGTTTGGCCCGGCGGCGGCTAGTCGCCGCGCGCCGCCGCCAAATGTTGAGGCCCATCGCCTGCTTTCGGGCGTAGCGTCCACGTCACCTCGGTGCGGCGATTAGGGGCGGCGGCGACGTCGTCGGCGGTGGTGATCGCCGGTTGGGTTTCGCCAGCCGCGCTGACGCCCAAATGGCGCGGTGGCAGGCCGGCGGCGACAAGGGCGCGGTGAACCGCCACCGCGCGCCGGCGCGACAGGTCATGGTTATAGGGCGCGCCGCCCCGCCTGTCGGCATGGCCGGTGACCACCAAGTCGAAGTCCGCCGTCCCACCCGATCCACCGGTGGCCGCCGCTAAGTCGGCGCGAAGGCTGCCGATGGCGGCGGCGAGGCGGCGGCGCTCATCGTCGGTCAGGTCGCTACGGTCAAAGCGGTGATGAAGCGTGAAGGCGCCGCGCGCCGCGCCGTCATCCTGAAACCGGTAACCGGTGGTTTTCTCGACCGCCGTCATGGCGTTGGTGAAGCCGTCACGACAGGCGGCGATATGATCCACCTGCCAGCCTTCCTCAGCTTGCTCCATCCAACATTCGAATTGCGTGATGGCGCGGGCCAGCGCGGCCGGCGCACGCTGGTCGGCGACCAGGGCGCGGGCAACGGCAAGGCGGCGATGGGCCGCCACCAGGGCGGGTCGCTGGGCCGGGCGAAGGGTGCGGGCATTGGGGTTCTCAGGCGGTAACGGCGCGCCGTCGCGGGCGGCTAAGGCCTTGCGCGCGAACAGGCCGGCGTCCCGCCGATCATACATTTGGTCGGCCTCAAAAACGGCCAGGCGTTGATATTCGCGCGCCAAATGGGCGTTGAAATCACTGCCGGTGATGTGTTGGTCGCGGAGCGCCGTCACGGCCTCGCCGCAACCGGCCAGACCGGCCGCAGTGACCAGGGCCAGGCCAAGGCCAAGGGCCGAACGGATAAATGTGAAATGCGTAATCATGAAGTGCCTCCCGATTTGATGGTGACACCCTGGCCGGCGATTGCGGCGTGGAACCGCGCTTTTGGCGGCGATTTTAAGATCATTTGGGGCGGTTTCCGGGCGCCGCCGGCGGGACTGGCCGGGCGCCGACGCTTCAGCTAGGCTGGCGCTCAAACAACGTCAATCGGGAGGACGGCATGGCTTTTTACGAATTGCGGCAATACAAGATCCAAGACGGCAAAATGGACGCTTGGTTGAAGATCATGGAAGAGGAAATCATCCCCTTCCAATGCGCTCAGGGCATGGTCATTTGCGCCAGCTTCCGCGGCGAAGAGGACGACAGCGTTTATTTCTGGATCCGCCGCTTCGAAAGCGAGGCCGCGCGCGCGCAACTCTACGCCGCCGTTTACGAAAGCGATTACTGGAAAAACGACGTGGCGCCGCGGGTGGGCGAATTGATCGATCGTTCGGCGACGGTGGTCCAGCGGGTCACCGCGACACGCATGTCACCTCTGCAATAAGCCGTCGTCCAAACTTGCCGGAAAGGCCGCTTAGCGGCCTTTCCAATTGGGTTTGCGCTTTTCCGAAAAAGCTTTCGGCCCCTCGATCACGTCTTCACTGTTCCACAATGTGGTGACACTGTCATAGGGCATGCGCATGGCGTCGCTGAGCTCGCTATAGGCGAGTCCTCGCTTGACCACGTCCAAGCTGGTGCGGATCGACACCGGCGAGCCTTCCATGATTTGATCGGCGAACGCCTTGGCCGCCGACAGGGCTTCGCCCTCGGGCACCAATTCGGTCACGAAACCGAGCTCCATGCCCTCGGGCGCTGGCACATGGCGGCCCGTTAAAATCATCCCCATCGCCCGTTTCAAGGGGATCATGCGCGGTAAGCGGTGCAGGCCGCCGGCCAGCGCGGCTAGTCCGACCCTCGGTTCCGGCAAGGCGAAACGCGCGTTTTCGGCGGCGATGATGACATCGCAGGCCAAGGCCATCTCAAAGCCACCCCCCATCGCCACGCCGTTGACCGCGGCGATCAATGGCTTGGTCCGGTCGAAGCGCGAGGTGAGACCGCCGAACCCGCTGGCTGGCCGGTCACGGGTGCCGCCTTCGGCCTGCCAACGCAGGTCGTTGCCGGCGCTGAAGGCGCGCTCTCCGGCGCCGGTCAAAATCGCCACCCATAGGTCTGGGTCGCTCTCGAACTCGTTGAAGAGGGCGTCCATTTCGTAATGGGCCGGCGAATGCAGGGCGTTCATCCGCTCCGGGCGATTGATGGTGATGGTCAGTACATGGCCGTCCCGCTCGGCGGTACAGAATTCAGGCATGGCGGTCTCTCCCGTGTTCGGCCTATTTGGTTTGCTTTACTCAGCTTAACCGCTGCGGCCGCCGGTGCAACCGCCAGGACGCCCCGAAGATCGGCGCTAGATATAGGCGAACCAACTGTCGCTGAGGCTGGACAAGGTGATGCTATCGAGCGTAACCACCGCGCCGTTATTGAGGGTGAGGGTCAGATTGCCGCCGCTGGTTGTCGCGGTATAGGTGGTGCCGGTCGCCAGACGGATGGTGTCGCCTTGGGTGGAATTGAAACCGACGATGGTATCGTTGCCGCTATTGCCACCGAAAACGAAGACATCGGCGCCGGTTCCGCCCGATAGAGTGTCGTCGCCGCGATTGCCGTGTAGTTGGTTGGCGCCGCTGGTGGCGATGATCAGGTCGTTGCCTTGACCGCCATATAAAATATCGTTGCCCGCGCCGCCGGAGAGGGTGTCGACGCCCTTGTTACCGTAGACCACATCAGCCCCGGCATTGCCGCCCAAAAGGTCGTTGGCGCGCCCGCCAAACATGGTATCGCTATGATCGCCGCCAAGCAGCGTGTCGCTATCGGTGTTGCCATAGATCAGGTCGTTACCGGCGCCACCGCTTAGACTGTCGGCGCCGGCCGCGCCGTACAAACCGTCGCCGCCGGCGCCGCCGACAAGTTTATCGCCGCCCTTGTTGCCATAGAGAACGTCATTGGCGGCGCCGCCGCTCAGGCTGTCGCCGTCGAGGCCGCCAAAGGCCGTGTCGGCACCGGCGCCGCCGACCACCACGTCAATGCCCGCACCGCCATAGATCACGTCGGTGCCGGCGCCGCCGCTCAGGCTGTCGAGACCGTTGTTGCCGTAGATTAAATCGTCGTCGGCGCCGCCGCTCGACACGTCGTTTCCGTCGCCGCCGGTGAGGCTGTCATCGCCGCCGCCACCGATCAAGCTGTCGGCCGCGATGCCGGCGCCGCCGCGGATAATATCGGCGCCAAACCCGCCGCTTAGAGTATCGGCGCCCGGGCCGCCAATTAGCGTATCTTCACCGACGCCGGTGGTGGCGGCCAGCGCGGTCGAACTGCCGACGAGATTGGCGCCGGTGAGCGAAACGCTGAGTGTGCTGGTGACACTCACCGTCAGGGTGGCGCCGCTGGTCGTTAAAAAAGTGCTTGGGATATCGATGACATGGGCGCCGTTGGTGCCGACTTGCAAGGTGGTGTAGCCGCTAACGGAAGCCAGCGTGTCAGCGACCAAAACACCTGACGTGATACTGAGCGTGGTGACGCCGACGGCGGCCGTCGCGTAAGTCGAAATATTGGCAACTGACGTTTCCTGTGTCGACATGGGGTTCTCCGTGCCGGCGCGCGACGGCGGCCGCCGTGACGTTTCCGCATCAAAATCGCCGTGGTGCGCGACAAAGGAAAAATAACTATTTAGGGATTATATTAAAAGTACTAATTCTCGACAATTTAAGGGTGTGGGTATCAAGCGTGTCCAATTTCTAGTCTCTCAAAACCACCCAAACCACCGTCGATAACTCACGGATAAATCTCTCTATTCCATAGACCCGGCCGCGTGATCGCAGGGCGCGTCCTCTGTCGGCGACAACATGTCAATCGAGATGGTCGCGGAGGACGACGGTCCCGCGCGGGCGAAAGGTCCGGAGACCCTATCTGACCTAACCCATATGGGCGTCGATAAGATTGACGATAAAGTAAAAGTTCCGCCGCGGCATTTTGGGTGATTGGAGCGGGTAACGAGAATCGAACTCGTAACTGGAGCTTGGGAAGCTCTCGTGATACCTTTTCACCATACCCGCGCACTGCAGTTATTATCACATCTTGAGCGCGATATACATCTTTCAGAACGGCGTTTTTCAAAGGTTATCGCAGTCTTTCCGACACGGCGGCCGATCCACAGACGGCTTTCAGGCCCTCAACTCACGACGGAAATCCGCCACGCGCATTCCTGATGCTTTGAGCCCTCGAACCTTGTCAGGATCACAAGGGGTGGGCGTGGCACGATCCCGGCGGAATGGTCGAAAAGCGGGCCATGAGGCTTGAATTTTACCGCTCAGAGCGTTATCTGCCCTTACATCCTGATCGGCTTTTGTCGGAACGGCCTCTGCGCAATGTGGTAAGTGCTCTGTACCACGTTGGAGGCTGCGCGCCACGCCAACGGGCTTTGGACTTTTGAGCGGTGCGCCGGTCGCCCCGCACCCCGCTCCCCGGAACCACTTTGACTACGGAGAACTGCATGACCGATCGCCCCCTGAATGGTAAACACGTCGCCATCATGGTCGCCAATGGCTTTGAGGAGACCGAGTTCACCGAACCGCAAAAGCGTCTGCTGCAAGCCGGCGCCACGGTGAAAGTGGTCAGCCGGGCCAATGGCTTGGTGAATGGTTGGTATGAGAACACCTGGGGGCATTTTTTCCCGGTCGACGGCGACTTGGCCGAGACCTTGGCGATCGACTTTGATGGGCTGATCGTGCCGGGTGGCATGCGCAGTATGGAAAAATTGGTTGAGGACGCCCATGCCAAGCGCATTTTGGCGGCCTTTATGCGGGCCGAAACCCCGGTCCTGGCGTTCAGTGACGCGGTGCGTTTGCTGGGGGTCACAGATAATCTCGCCGGCCGTGCCCTCACTGGGGCCGAGGACTGCCGTGCTGAAGCCGAAACCGCCGGTGGCCGCTGGCAAGAAAGCGAAGTGTTTCATGACGGCAACTTGGTGACGGGTATTGGCGGGGCGGCCACCGAAGCGGCGCTGGAAAAGTTCATCGCCCTTGTCGAGGCTTATGAGCGCGAGGTGACCGCGGCGGCCTAACCGCCGGCCATGGTTGAAATCGGCCCACGAATCACGCTATGCTCGCATAGCGCGAGTTACGCCGACGCATAAAGGGGGGGCGATGGATTTGTCGCCGCAACGGCCGCTGCCATCGCCGTGTATTGGCGTTTGCACCATCAATCCGGACGATCAGACCTGCCTTGGGTGCTTCCGCACTTTAGCTGAGATATCGAACTGGCCGACGCTGGATAATGCCGGTCGCCACGAGTTGCTTGAGGCGTTGCGCGTCCGGCGCGCGGTGGCGGGCAAGGATCGCCGGCGGCGCACGCGGCGGCGGGCGGTGACGGACTAGGCGATGGCTGGTCTTGATGGCTTGTTTGGCGGGCGCCGTTGGCTTTTGGCCGACGGCGGTCTCGGCACCAGTTTTTTCGCACAAGGTTTGCCCGCCGGGGACAGTCCGGAGGTTTGGAACGTGACGCGCCGCCAGTCGGTGCGCGCCGCGCACGCCGCGTTCCTGGCCGCCGGCAGCGATCTGATCCTCACCAACAGCTTTGGCGCCAACCGCCCGCGCCTGGAACTCCACCGACAAGGCGATCAGGTCGCGGCCCTTAACCGGGCGGCCGCCGAGGTGGCGTGCGACGCCGTCGAGGACCATCGCCGGCGTACCGGTAAACCCGCGTGGGTGGCGGGTTCCATGGGGCCAACGGGCAGTTTGTTCACGCCTCTTGGGCCGTTGACCGATGACGCGGCGGCGGCCATTTTCACCGAGCAAGCGACCGCTTTGGCGGCCGGCGGTGTCGATCTTCTATGGGTTGAAACCATGTCTGACGAGGCCGAGGTCAAGACCGCTGTGGCGGCCGCTCGCGCGACCGGCTTGCCGGTTGTGTGCACGATGAGCTTCGACACCCATCAGCGCACCATGATGGGCGTGGCGCCAGCTGATTTCGCCGGGTTTTGGGCAACCGGCGACGGCGCACCCAACGCGCTCGGCGCCAATTGCGGCATCGGCCCCGCCGAGGCGCTGGACACGGTCCTCGACCTCGCCGCCGCGGCGCCATCTGGCGACCTGGCGGTCAAGGGCAATTGCGGGGTGCCGTTTATCGACCAGGGCCAGGTGTGTTATCGGGCGGCGCCCGCGACCATGGCCGACTATGCGTGTTTGGCGCGTGACGCCGGGGCGCGGATCATCGGGGGGTGCTGTGGTACCGGGCCGCTCCATGTCGCGGCGATGGCGGCCGCCTTGGCGGATCGCGCGCCGGGCGGCCGGTGTGATCGTGACCGTATCGCGGCCGTTCTTGGTGTGCCATGGAACATGGCGAGCGCGGCCTCGCCACGTCGGGATCGGCGGCGGCGGCGATAAATCCCACGGCGACACGAAAAACCTTGCCATTCTGACCAAATGGCTTCAGAACACGCGGCTTGGTGGCGGCCCAACCTTTGGTGTCGCTCTGTATACCGTGACAAAGCGATCCATCACCCGGGTCGGGGAGTCGTCTGCTGGTTTTGGAGGGCTCGATGGCGAAAAGCGTCGCGCTTCGAGAATTGGGGATGAATTCGGCGACCATGCCGGCGACCGTGGACGGGCCGCAGTCCGGGGAAACAGGCGCGCTTGATCACTTCGTGCAACGTGACGGGCTGTGCTTCGCCGGCACCCATTTGATTATCGATCTTTGGGGTGCGCGCCGGCTCGACGACATCGCTTTTATCGAGACGACCCTGCGCCAAGCCGTGCAGCTGTCCGGCGCCACCTTGTTGCATATTCACTTGCATCATTTCACGCCCAACGCCGGGGTCTCCGGGGTGGCCGTTTTGGCGGAATCTCACATCAGCATCCACACCTGGCCGGAGCGGCAATACGCCGCCTTGGACGTGTTCATGTGCGGTGACGCCGATCCCTATCGCGCCATCGCGGTCCTGCGCGACGCTTTCGAGCCCAGCGCGGTGCAAATCAACGATCACAAACGCGGGATCCTTTGATGGGTGATGTCGTCTTTAGCGAGACGCTGCACCAGGGGTATGGCCAGATGCTGTCGGTGGATCGCCTGATCTACCGAGATAAGACCGCGCACCAAGATTTGGTTATTTT
>NZLB01000140.1 GCA_002694075.1 Nisaea sp. | reverse complement strand
CTCGACCTGGAAGCCGCGCTGTGGCTGGAAAACTATCTCAAGGTCTATCGCGGCACCTTGTTGATCGTCAGCCATGACCGGGATTTGTTGAACCGGGCGGTGACCTCGATTCTGCACCTAGAAGGCTGCAAACTGACCCTTTACGAGGGCGCCTACGACCGCTTTGAAAAAACCCGCGCCGAACGCCTGGCCCTAGCCGCCGCCACCCAGCGCAAACAGGACGCCGCGCGCCGCCATATGCAAGCTTTCGTCGACCGTTTTCGCTACAAGGCCAGCAAGGCGCGCCAAGCGCAAAGCCGGTTAAAGGCGCTGGCCAAAATGGAAACCGTCAACCTGGCGGTGAGCGAGCCGAACACGGTTTTTCGCTTCCCCGCGCCGGAGGAATTGGCGCCGCCCCTGGTGACCTTCGACAAAGCGGCCGTGGGCTATACGCCGGGGAATCCAGTGTTGCGCGATGTCTCCTTTCGCATCGACCCGGACGACCGGATTGGTTTTTTGGGCCAGAACGGTAACGGCAAGTCCACCCTGGCGCGCCTGATTTCCGGTGATTTGAGCGCCGAAAGTGGCGATTTTCACCGCTCCAACAAATTGCGCGTCGGTTATTTCGCCCAAGACCAGGTCGAGGCCTTGGAGCCCGGGGACACCGCCTTCGACCATCTCCGCCGGCGGTTGCCCGATGTGACGCCGACCGAGGTGCGCAGCCGTTTGGGCGGCGTCGGCCTGATCCAGGAACGCCAGGATGTGCTGGCCCGCCACATGTCGGGCGGCGAACGGGCCCGCTTGTCGATCGCCCTGATCCTCGTCGACAAACCGAATATTCTGATCCTCGACGAGCCGACCAACCATCTGGATATCGACGCCCGCGACGCCCTGGCCGACGCCCTCAACGGGTTCGGCGGCTGCGTGATTCTGATCAGCCATGACCGGCGCCTGTTGGAGCTTACCACCGAGCGTTTGTGGTTGGTTGAAAACGGCACCGTGCGCGAGTTCGACAACGACCTCGACGGCTACCGGCAAAGCGTCTTGGCGGCGCGGCGCGCCCGCGCCCGGGATGACAAACCGGCGGCCACCAAGGGCGATAAAAAAGGCGACCGCCAACTGGCCGCCGCCCGCCGCAAGGAAATCGCCGATTTGCGCAAAGCGGCGGCGGCCGCCGAGCGCACCCTTGAAAAGCTGACCGAAAAGATGGCGCAGTTGGAAAAGCTGCTTGGCGATCCGGCCTTTTATCAGAATGAATCTACTGCCAAAGTGCAGCGGGCGGCCCTGCATCAAAAGCGCTTGGCCGCCGAAATCGAGGCCGCCGAAAACGCCTGGCTCGCCGCCAACGAAGCTATCGAGGCGGCGCCTTAATCACGTTCGCCATGAAGGAGCACGTCGATGCCGACAACCATCACCGCCGCTGACTTGGAAGCGGTTCTCCGCGGGGACGGCGAACTGGCGCTGATCGATGTCCGCGAAGAGGGGGTTTTTGGTCAAAACCATCTTTTGATGGCGGTCAACCTGCCGTTAAGCGGTTTGGAATTGTCGATCCGCCGGGCCGTGCCGCGGCGCGGCACCCCGCTGGTATTGGTTGACGACGATGACGGCCTGGCGGCGCGCGCGGCCGCGCTTTTGACCGGGTTCGGTTATGTCGATATCAGCCTTTTGGAGGGCGGCGTGGCGGGCTGGACGGCGGCTGGTCTCGAGACCTTTAGCGGCCTCAATGTGCCGAGCAAAGCCTTTGGCGAATATGTCGAACATCATTTCGACACACCCTCGGTGGACGCCACCGAATTACGCCGCATGATCGACAATGGCGCCGATATGGTGATTTTGGATTCCCGCCCGATGGCGGAATTCAACCGGATGAGCATTCCCGGCGGCATCAACTGTCCAGGCGCTGAATTAACCCACCGTATCGCCGCCCTGGCGCCCAATCCGGAAACCACGGTGGTGGTCAACTGCGCCGGTCGCACGCGCAGCATCCTGGGGGCCCAATCCCTGCGCCACGCCGGCGTGCCGAACCCGGTGGTGGCCCTGCGCAACGGCACCATGGGCTGGCATTTGGCGGGGTTCAAATTGGACCACGGCCAGGACCGGGCCGCCCCGGCGGTGTCGGCCGCGGACGCTGTCCTGGCCCGCGACCGGGCCGGCGTCGTGGCCGCCCATTACGGGGTTCCGGTGATCGATGGCGCGACCTTGCAAAAATGGCGCGGGGAACAGGAAACCCATACCTTGCTGGTCCTTGACGTGCGCGGGCCGGATGAATACCAGGCCGGCCATTTGGTTGATGCCCGCCATGCTCCCGGCGGCCAGGTAGTGCAGGCGACCGACCGCCATATCGCCGTGCGTAACGCCCGGGTCGTGCTGGTCGATCCCGCCGAAACCCGGGCCCTCATGACGGCCGCCTGGCTGATCCAAATGGGGTTGTCCAATGTCCATGTGCTGGCCGCCGCCGATGCCGCGACATCTCTGGTGACTGGACCGGAGGCGATTGAGCCCCCGCCGCCGCCGGCCGCCGACACCCTCACGTCCGAAGACTTGAACGCCGCCTTGACGGCCGGCGCGGTGACCGTCGTCGATTTGCAACCCAGCCTGGCCTACCGCGAGGGGCATATTCCGGGCGCCTGGTTCCTGGTGCGCGCGCGGTGGCAGGCCGATTTGGCGGCGCTTGGCGCGGCGGCCGGGAAACTGGTGGTGACCTCTCCCGATGGCGCCCTGGCGCTTTGGGTGGCGGCGGAAATGACCGCCGCCGGGCAGCCGGCGAGCGCGCTCGCCGGGGGCACGGAGGCGTGGGCGGCGGCGGGATATCCCTTGACCCAGGGAATGGAAAATCCGGCTAGCCTGACCGACGATGTTTTTCTGCTGCCTTATGCGCGCCGCGATCCGGACGAGGCGGCGGCGGCGATGAACGCTTATCTGACCTGGGAAGTGGCCTTGCTGGACCAAATCAAAAAACCGGGCGGTATCTCTTTTCCGCAGTTTTGAGCGCGCGCCCGCGTGCGCGCCGCGAAAAGACCCCTCAAAGGGCACGGGGCCAGCTTTCGCTGACCCCGCGTGGTTGGGAGTTTCTGCGGATAAGGAGGGTCGCAGAGACAAGCTCACCCTATCAAACCTGCCGGCTTTGAAATTGATCTAGGTCAACAAAATGCGTTTTTTTTAAAATTTATGACCGGCCGCCAGGCTCAACGGTGATTTTCTCCATAATGGCGAACACCGACGCGCCGGCGGTCAGGCCTAAATCCCGCCAGGCGCGTTGATTGACCCGCGCCCAAAGAGTGTTTTCCGCGCCGAGGGTCAGCCGCACCTCGATCGCGCCGGTATCCACCTCGAACACCCGCTCGACCCGACCCGGCAGAATGTTCAGAAAACTACTTTCAAGCGGCGCGCGCCGGGCGAGCGCGACATCCACCGCGCGCACCCGAACATGGACCTCTGTGCCAGGCGGCGTGGCCAACAGCGGAACCCGCAGTTGACCGCCGTCGATGGCCAAAACCGTCAAGCCGTCGTCCGGTGCGTGCGCCGCCACCCGAGCGGCGAGGACAGCGCTCGCCTCCTCGATACCGAGGGCGCGTTGAAAAACGGTGTGATGGGTGATTTTCATCAACGGCGCGTGGTCGACCACTTGGCCGGCGTTCATCAACACCACATCGTCGGCGATTTTGAGAATATCTTCCAAGCGGTGGCTGACGAATAAAATGGGGATCGACAGCGCCGCCTTGAGATCGGCGACAAAATTCAACACTTCCTGGCGGCGGTGGCCATCAAGGGCGCTGACCGGTTCGTCCATCAACAGCACCGCCGGGTTGGATAGCAGCGCGCGGCCGATCGCCACCCTTTGGCGTTCCCCGCCGGACAGGGTGGCTGGCATCCGCCGCAAAAGCCGGCGCAGATCCAACAGGTCGACGGCGGCATCGAAACCGATCACCGGCGGCCCATCGGTTTGGCGGCGACCGTAAGTCAGATTGTCGGCCACCGGCATATGGGGAAACAGGCGAGCTTCCTGAAAGACATAGCCGACACGGCGCGCTTCGACCGGTCGGTTGACGCGCCCGTCATGGTCGAACACGGTCGTGCCATTGATGACAACGCGCCCGCCATCCGGACGGGCCAAGCCGGCGATACAGTCGATGGCGGTGGTTTTGCCGGCGCCGGACCGACCGAACAGGGCGGTGACCTTGCCGGCCGCGGCGCCAAAACGCGCGTTCAGGGTGAAGGTCCCCAGGGTTTTTCGAATATCGACCTCGATCATGGGCTGTACCGCGTTTGCCGGCCCAGCCGGCGACCGATGCGGCGGGCCATGACCTCGGAGGTGAGCAGGGCGATCATCGCCAAGGCCACGCCAATCACCGCCAAGCGGGCCGCCGCCATGTCATTGCCCGGCGCCTCGGTTAGGCTGAATAGGGCGAGGGGCAAGGTTTGGGTTTGGCCGGGAATATTGGCGGCGAAGGTAATGGTCGCGCCAAACTCGCCCAAGCATCGCGCGAAGCCAAGCACGACCCCGGTCAGCACGCCGGGCAGGGCGAGGGGGAGGACGATGGTCAATTGAACCCGCCAAAAAGACGCGCCAAGGGTGCGCGCGGCCGCTTCCAAGCCCGGATCGATGGCCTCGATCGACAGGCGGATCGCTCGCACGGTCAGGGGAAAGGCCATTACCGCCGCGGCGATTGCCGCCGCCTGCCAGGTAAAGGCGAGGGAAACGCTGAATAGTTCGAACAAGGGCGCGCCCAGCGGCCCGCGTCGGCCCAACAGCACCAACAATCCATAGCCGACCACCACCGGCGGGAGAACCAGCGGTAGATGAACGATGGCGTTGATCACTCCATGACCGATAAAACGGTGGCGGGCGAGGAGATGAGCGACCGCGTAGGCCGGCAAGAGACTGGCGCCCACCGCCCAGAACGCGACCTTCAAGCTCAACCACAGGGCGTCGATCTCGACCTCGCTGAGGGTGAACATCACGGCGCCCGTCGAAAGCCGTGGCGCGCGAACACGGCGGCCGCGGCCGGCCCGCGCAAAAACGCCTCGGCGGCTCGTGTCGCCGGCTTGTCGGTCAAGCGAAGAAGGGGGTAGCGAATGGGCGGGTGGGTGGTTTCCGGCAATACCGCCAAGACCCGCGCGCGGGGG
>NZLB01000139.1 GCA_002694075.1 Nisaea sp. | reverse complement strand
GAAAGTCAAAAATATATTTAAAAATATTTAGACGACAATAAATCTTTGTCAATAAGCGAAAAATTTACGTCAGGATATAGTCTATATATACTCCTTACTGTTTGAATTTGTACCTCAGTGAAATTCTTTATACCCCTTCCTTCTCCTTTTTTAGTTATATTGAAAACCTTGCTATTAGTCTTTTCCTTTACTGTAAATTCATCTAGTATTGACTGAATTTTCCCTAGATCTGCAGGGCTTTTGCAGAAATTGATTAATTGAGAAAAAAACAATTTTGGCTGCATCTTAAGGAAATCATACGAGAGAATAGGATTGCCAAGGACAGACTGAGCCCGTACCCACTGCGCGTAGAAATCAATGAAATCGCATGCGTATTTAGAGATCCCATTAGTTAAATTGATTTCACGATCCTCTTTAAATACATAAGACTGCCCTCGTTTTCTATCATATGAGTTGTTCCTATCTAAATTATTCCTAAGATCAAAAATGAGCGATTGGTTGTGATAATCTACCATACTTTCAATAGCTTCAAAAATGTCCCTCACTAGTATGAGCGGAATGTGCCTATTTTTTTTTAAAATATAGGAGATTAAGGGGTCAAACGGTGCGTGAGAATGAAAAATAGTCTCTTTTTTTAGAGAAGTTTTGTTGAAATATTCATAATTTATATTCATAGCAGGTAAGGTTAGGATGTTGTGGTAACTTAAATCGTCACCATTCAGACCAAAATAAGCATGAAGAAAATTAAGAACATACGTCGTACCACTCTTTGGCATCGAAAACAAAAATAGGTTGGTCCGGAGGGCCTCGATTTTGTGGATATTCTCGTCTCGCTGATACGCCGACATTCTTTGAAGATAATTGATTAGGTATTGAAACCTTCGACGATTAAATAATTGCATGATGAGAAATAAATTTGCACGTGGCGTTTCTCCAATATTATGTGTTCTGAGTATATTTACGCAGTCGGATAACGTATTGAAAAATGATTTCCTTCCTTCTTCGGTTTGAAGCTGATCAACATCAAAATCGCACAACTTCTTCTGAATCGTATTTCGTGCTAATTCTTCTTGCCATTCTTCCCGAGTGGACGAGGCGCGGTAGGGCTGCGTATACTCTATGTGTGTTTCCATAAATTACCTCAAATGGCCTGGTTTTTTAGGCGAGTTCTCAATGTTTATATTTCCCAATCCCTGATTACAACCGCTATGGCTTGATGGGGGTGGAAAAAAGATGGGATCAAGCAGGCGCCCGTTCGGCTATACAATAAAATTATGAAATAGAAAGAATAAAACCGATCGGTCCGTGACTGTAATTTGATAGGCGAAAGCTGCTAACATACTAAAAAAAAACTGCAGTTTTGTAACCGGATTTATAAAGTTCCTTTGGAAAAATAGTGGTGCCGTTTGGCCGGAAATATCATTCTGCTAAAGAGGTGCGCCAAGTTCGCCAGTCGAGGGAAAGGGTGAAAGTTCGCTGAGGGAAACTGGGCTCGCCAGATCCATCCCACAAGAGCGCTCTCGTCACCCGCCGCCAGGGCTGCTTTTAAATTTCGCGCGTCCCTGGCAATGGAAGGCGCGAGGCCACGTGGGGGACGGGCGGCTCGCGTCGTTGGCGGGGTTTTTTATGCGTTAACGCGTTTAGCTGGCGGACGACCGGTCATCTTCCGCGCGGCCAGGCGTTGGACGACCGCCGGGCGCGGGCTTCGTAGGGTCACGTCCTCGAAAGCGATGATCTCAAAACCCGTTTTGAAAACCGCGCGCAATTCGCCTGGCCGAAGCAGGAAATCCGGGTTGCGTGGCCGACCGAAAGCCTCATTGCCCACCGCGAATGTCTCGTAAATCAGGCCGCCGCCGGGCGCCACCGCCGCGCGCAGATCGCCGAACAGGGGGCGGTGCAGATAGTTGGTGACCACCACCAGGTCGAAAGTACGCCCGGCCAGGGGGAAGCGGCCGCCTGCCTCCAAATCGGCTTCGACCGCGGTCACCCCGGGATGGTCCGCCAGAGTGCCGAGCGCCGTTAGGTCACAGTCGAGGGCGGTCACCTGGAAACCGGCGGCCAGCAGAAGCCGGCTATGGCGGCCGCCGCCACAGGCCAAATCCAAGGCGTGGCCGCCGCCAAAGGCGGGCAGATGGGCGATAACCCAAGGCGATGGGGGCGCTGTTTGCATGGCGTGATTGGACCAGGTGACAGCCGCTTAAGATATTTGGATTTGGCGCCGGCGCCACCTATATATCGAAGGGCGAGTATGACAACATGATGACAGGACCGTGATTCGCTACGATCTCGTCTGTGACCGGGAGCATCACTTCGAGGGATGGTTCCGCGACAGCGCCGCTTTTGAGGCGCAATGCGCCGCCGGCCAGTTGTCCTGCCCGGAATGCGCCAGCACGGCGGTGCGCAAGTCCTTGATGGCGCCGTCGATCGGCGGCGGTCCCAAGGCCGAGGCGCGGCGCGCCGCCGCGATGCGCGCTAAAATCGAGGCCATGCGCACCCATGTGGAGGAAAACTTCGACTATGTGGGCGAGGATTTCACCGACGAGGCGCGCAAAATCCACGCCGGTGGAAGCGATGAGCGCGGGATTTACGGCGAGGCCAGCGCGCGTGAGGTGAAGGGGCTGCTTGACGATGGCATCCCGGTGATGCCTCTGCCGGGCCGGCGGAAATCCGACGCTTAGGCCAGTCGGCGCCGTTTCCCCTTGGTGGCGGCGACGATCCATGCTCAAAACCGGCTATGAGCGACACATCGACCTCCGCCCCCAAAACCAAGCCGGTGCGCGTCTCCCCCGCGCGCAGCGTCGCCTTCGACCTGTTGCGCGCGGTGTTGCGCAAGGGCACGCCGCTGGACGAGGCGTTGAAAGCCCATCGTGGTTTTGGCCTGCTGCCGGTGTCGGATCGTGGCTTTGCGCGTCTCTTGGCGGCCGTCACCTTGCGCCGCCTGGGCCAGATCGACCGGATTTTGGCGGGCCGCGTGACGAAACCCCTGCCGGCGCGGGCCTCAGCGGTGTGGGACGCCTTGCGCCTGGGGGTGGCGCAGATTTGTTTCGTCGAAACCAAACCGCACGCCGCCGTCGACACCACCGTCGACCTGGTGCGCGCGCGCGGCCATGACAGTTACGCCGGCTTGACCAATGCCGTGCTGCGCGGGTTGGTGCGTGACAACGCCGATCTCGGCGCGCCGGAGGATAATTTACCGGACTGGCTGCGGGCCAGTTGGTGGGCGGCGTATGGCGCCGAGACCACCGCCGCCATCGCCGCCGCGCTGATGCGCGAGCCGACTCTCGACCTGACCGTTCGCGACGATCCGACGGCGGTCGCCGCCAGCCTTGGCGGCACGGTGTTGATGGCGGAAAGTGTGCGCGTGCCGCTTACCGGTAATATTCCCGATCTGCCTGGCTATGACGATGGCGCGTGGTGGGTGCAGGACGCCGCCGCCGCCCTGCCGGTCCGCTTGCTGGGCGACCTGGCCGGCCGCCGCGTCATCGATCTGTGCGCCGCGCCGGGCGGCAAGACCGCCCAGTTATGCCAATCCGGGGCCAAGGTGCTGGCCATTGACCGGGCGGCTAAACGCCTGACCCGGCTGCGCGAGAATTTGACCCGTCTTGGTTTGAGCGCGGCGACAGAGGTCGCCGACGCCACCACCTGGCGGCCCAAGGCGCCGGTCGACGCGGTGTTATTGGACGCGCCGTGCAGTGCCAGCGGCACCATTCGCCGGCATCCCGATATCCTGCACCTGAAGGCGTCGGGCGACATCGCCCGGCTGGTCGATTTACAGACGCGCCTGTTGGCCAACGCGGCCGAAATGGTCAAACCCGGCGGTCAGTTGATGTATTGCACCTGCTCGCTGCAGCCGGAGGAAGGCGAGGCCCGCGTCGCCGCGTTTTTGGCCGAGCGTCCGGACTGGCGGCGGGCGCCCATCGCGGCGGGCGAGATCGCCGGCGGCGGCGCCTGGCTGACCGCCGACGGGGACCTGCGTACCTTGCCGAGCCATTTGCCGGATGCCGGCGGGCTCGACGGGTTTTACGCTGCGCGCCTAACCCGCCGGGCGGCGGCCGTGGGCGGCGGCGCTCCCTTGAAGCGGGCGAGGATACCTGTTAACGACTAACTTTATGACCGCCGCGCCCGCCACACCCCTCCTCGCGCCTCTCGTCGCGCCCCCTGTCTCGCCCCTGGTCGCGCCCAGTATTCTGTCGGCCGATTTCGCCCAGTTGGGCACCGAAATCGCGGCTATCGACGCGGCCGGCGCCGATTGGGTGCATGTCGATGTGATGGACGGCCATTTCGTTCCCAATCTGACCATCGGCCCACCGGTCATCAAAGCCCTGCGTCGGCACAGCGCGAAACCTTTCGACGTGCATTTGATGATCGACCCGGTCGATCCCTATCTCGCCGATTTCGCCGCCGCCGGCGCCGATATCATCACCATCCATGTCGAAGCCGGCGCCCATGTCCAGCGCAGCCTGCAGGTCATCGCCGGGCTCGGGAAAAAGGCCGGCATCGCGCTCAACCCCGGCACCCCGGCGGGCGCCATTGAATATCTTTTGGACAGCGTCGATCTGGTTCTGGTGATGACGGTCAACCCCGGGTTCGGGGGACAGTCCTTCATCGCAAATCAATGCGCTAAGATCGCTGAGATCCGCGGCATGATCGACGCCAGCGGGCGGGACATCCACCTGCAGGTGGATGGCGGGATCACGCCCGAGACGGCGGTTCAAGTGGTCGCCGCCGGCGCCGATGTGATGGTCGCCGGCACCGCCTGCTTTCGCGGCGGCCCCGACCACTACGCGGCCAATATCGCCGCTTTGAAAGCTGGTGCCTAGGGGCGGGCGTTCGCTGCCCGCTCTGCTGCGCGGGGTTTTCGCTTGGGCTTTCGCGCGGCGCTTGCCGGTGCCCGGCGCGCCGGCTTTGGTGATCGATGACAGTTGGCACGGTGCGGCGGCCCATGGCCGTCTGTTGATCGAGGGCAGACTGGCGACGCCCCATGGCGAGGTTGACCTGATCGCCGCTTGGCGACGTCCGGCGACGGCGGCGAAGGTGGCCGCCGGCACGCCGGCGGCTTTTGGCTGGTTGCGCGACCTGCGCGAACTGGGCGGCGAGGCGGCCCGCCTGAAAGCGCGCGAATTGGTGCAGGCCTGGTTCGACGGCGGCCGGCCCGGCGGCGGCGCGGCGGCTGACATCACCGCTCGTCGGGTGGTCCATTGGATCGGTCATTTCAGCTTTTTTTGCGCCTCGGCCGATGACGACTTTCGCCGCGCCTTCATGGCCCAAATCGCCGCTGACGCCGCCAACCTGCGCCGCACGCTCAGCCTCGGGCAAACCGGCTCGTCGCCGTTGGTGGTGTTCAAAGGCGTGCTTTGGGCGACCTTGTTTTTAACCGGTGGCTTGGATGGTCGCCGGCATTTCGAGCGCTGGCTTGGCGACGCCTTGGCGGCCAGTTTCGACGCCAACGGCGGCCCGATCGACCGCGCGCCCGATAGCGCGGCACGCGCGCTCGCCGATCTAATCGACATTCGCCAAGCCTTCCGCGCCGCCGGCCATGAAGAACCGGAGCCGGTCGCCAGCGCCATCGAGGCGGCCACCTCCTGGGTGCGGATGATGCGCCATGGCGACGGCGGTTTGGCCTGTTTCAATGGCGCGGCGGCGATGTCGGGGCCAGATCTCGACCATCTGCTGACGGTCGCTGACAGCAAGGCCCGCGCGCTACGCGAGGCGCCGGACAGCGGCTATATGCGCTTGGTCGGGGGGCGCACGGTGGTGGTCATCGACGGCGGGGTTGGCGCTGTCGGCGCGGCGCGGAGCCATGCCGCGCCGCTGGCTTTTGAAATGTCGGTGGGCCGGCAACGGCTGGTGGTCAACTGCGGGGCCGCCGACCACGACGACCGCTGGTCCACGCCGCTCCGCGCGACCGCCGCCCACAGCACTTTGATCGTCGACGATTGCAACGCGGTGGCGATCGCCGCCGATGGCCGCATCGCGCGGCGCCCGGATCTCGCGCGTGCGCGCCGTGATGTCGCGGAGCGTAACCAATGGTTCGAGGGCGAGCATGACGGCTATGCCGCGCGCTATGGCGTGGTCCATCGTCGGCGCTTGTTTTTGGCCGCCGCCGGCGGCGACCTGCGCGGCGAGGACATGTTGGTGTATGGCGGCGGCCCCAGCCAGCGGGGCAAGCGGGCGGTGGTGCGTTTTCATCTCCATCCGCGGGTCAGCGCCTCGTTGGTGCAAAACGGTACAGAGGTCTTGTTGCGCTTGCCCAGCGGCACCGGCTGGCGCTTTCGGGTGGGCGGTGGCGCGGTGGCTTTGCACGACAGCGTTTATTTCGGCGATGGCGGCTTGGCGCGCTGCCAGCAGATTGTCGTCGACGCCGACCTCGACACCGCTTTGGACCAAGGCACCTGTCAGATCAAATGGGCTTTTCGCCGCGAGGGCTAGTCGCCATTGCGCGCGCGAAACGGATCGGCCGGATAGCTGCCCAACACGCGCACCGCGTCCTCTGGGCAGAAAAAGCGCAATTCCTCCATCGCCATGCGCATCGCGGGGCTCTCCACATGACCTTCCGCGTCGACATAGAATTGCGCCGCCGAGAACGACCCGTCGACCAAATACGATTCCAATTTCGTCAGGTTGACGCCATTGGTGGCGAACCCGCCCAACGCCTTGTACAGTGCCGCCGGTACCGAGCGCACCCGGAACACCACGGTGGTCACATAACGCCCGTCATCGGTCGGCGGTGTCGCCGCCGCCCGCCCCATGATCAGGAAACGGGTGGTGTTATGGGCGGCGTCTTCGATATCGGCGCGCAAAATTTCAAGGCCGTTCAATTCGGCCGCCAAAGACGAGGCGATCGCGGCCACGCTGGGATCGCCGGCGGCGGCGATTTCGGCGGCCGACCCGGCGGTATCGGCGCTGATCACCGGGGTCAGGCCGAGGTCGCGGATCAATTTGCGGCATTGGGCCAGCGCGTGGGTATGGCTTTTGACCTGCCGTAGATCGCTGATTTTGGCGCCTTTGACGCCCAGCAGCATGTGGTTCACGCGCTGAAAATGCTCGCCGGTGATGAACAGGCCGGATTCCGGCAGCAGGTGATGAATATCGGCGACACGCCCGGCGACCGAGTTCTCCACCGGCACCATGGCGCACAGCGCGCGCTCTTCCTGCACCGCCAGCAGCATGTCTTCGAAACTGGCGCAGGGCAGCACGTCGAGGTCGGGACGGGCGGCTTGACACGCGGCGTGAGAGTAGGCGCCAGGCATGCCCTGGAAGGCGATGGTGCGGGTCGGATCGGTCACTTTGCGGCCTTTCACTGGCGGGCTCGGTGACGGCCGCCTAGGCGCCCCCGGCCAAAAGCGCGCGGGCGCGGTCAAGGTCGGCCGGAGTATCGACACCTAGGGGAACCGTGTCAACGCGCGCCACGTCAATGCGCATACCGGCCTCGAGTGCCCGTAATTGCTCCAAACGCTCGCGCTGCTCAAGGGGCGAGGGCGGCAGATGGACAAAACGCGCCAGGGCCGCTCGCCGAAAGGCGTAGAGGCCGATATGGTGAAACACCGGCCCGTCACCCCATGGCGCCGGAAATTTGGTGAAATAAAGCGCCCGACCCCGCCGCCCGTCCGGTGCCCAGGCGACCACCGGTTTGTTGACACTGGTGCTCTCCCGCTCGGCCGGGTCGGCGATCTCGGCGGCGACCGTGCCGATATCGACCGCCGGATCGGCCAACAGGTCAAGGGCGGCGCGGATCACCGCCGGTTCCAACACCGGCAGATCGCCCTGAACGTTGATCACCGCGTCATGACGGCCGTCGGGGTCGATGCGTTCCAGGGCTTCGAAAATACGGTCCGAGCCCGACGGATGATCGGCGCGGGTTAGCACCGCCTCGCCACCCACCGCCTCAATCGCGTCGGCGATCTCCGGCTCGCCGGCGGCGACCACCACGCGGCCAAGCCCGGCTTCCATCGCCCGTCGCCATACATGCACGATCATCGGCGCGCCGTGGATATCGGCCAAGGGTTTGCCGGGCAGGCGCTGTGACGCCATCCGCGCCGGAATCAGGGTCACGGGCGCCCGCGGCGCCCCGGGGGCGGTGGTCATGGATCGTTTTCCTTTCAACTGCGGGCCGATGATACGGGGGCAATCTGACGCACACAACGGCCTTGCGTGACCGCCCGGGGCCGTGTCACAAGTTAGCAAAAATACGCGCCAAATCGGCGGAAATGGTACTCAAGGGCGAGAACTAAGCGATGGAATGGTATAAAGTTTCGGGCGTCATTCTGGCTTCGGCGTTGATTGCCATGTTGAGCGGTAAGGTCGCTGACACCCTGGTCGACCCGACCATGCCGATGGAAGCCGCGCTCTCCGTCGCTGACGCGCCGCCGGCCCCGGCCGCGGCCAAGCCGCAAGCGGTCGCCGTCGATATTTCAGGCGCCCTCGTCATGTTGGCCAGCGCCGACGCCGGCAAGGGTGCCAAGATCGCCAAGAAATGCGCCTCCTGCCACAGCTTTAACAAGGGCGGGAAAAACAAGGTCGGCCCCAACCTTTGGAACATTGTCAACAAGTCCAAAGCGAGCGTGGATGGCTATAAATATTCCAAAGCCTTGTCCGGTTACGGAGGAGCCTGGGATTGGGATGCGCTGAACGGATTTTTGGCCAACCCCAAAGCCTATGTCAAAGGCACCAAAATGGCTTACGCCGGCCTGAAGAAGGATGGCGACCGCGCGGCCATGCTGGTCTATCTGCGCAGTCTCAGCGAGACCCCGGCCGACCTGCCCAACTAACCGTGATTGACCGGTTCCGGCGGGCGCGCCATAGTGCCGCCGCGCCGGTTTGCGGCGGCAAGGTTGATGGAGCCGTCCGATGTCTCTCGCGATCACTGAATTGGCCGCTTTTGCCGAACGCCTGGCCGACGCCAGTGGGCCGATCGCCCGCGGCTATTTCCGCTCGGGCTTGAATATCGACATCAAGGCCGATGACAGCCCGGTGACGCGCGCCGACCGCGAGGTTGAGGCGCACCTGCGCGAGATGATCGCCGCCACCTACCCG
>NZLB01000138.1 GCA_002694075.1 Nisaea sp. | reverse complement strand
CTCTGCGCCGTGTTCGGTCTGTGGATCGGCGGCGCCATCCAGGCTTGGCCCGCCGCCCTGGTCGCCGCCGTGCTGATCGGGATCGGCCAAGGCCCGCAAAATCCGGCGAGTTCGCGCATCCTGGCCCGCCACACGCCGGCGCGATGGCAGCCGCTGGTTTTCTCGATCAAGCAAACCGGCACGCCGATGGGCGGCATGCTCGCCGGCGTGCTGTTGCCGCCGTTGATGCTTCTCTACGATTGGCGGGTGGCGATTCTCGCGGTCGCCCTTTTGCCGCTCATCACATCGGGGGCTCTGCAGTTTCTTCGCCGTGACCTCGATGACGACCGACAGCCGGACCACAGCATCGGCCTCGCCGGGGTCACTGGCGCGCTGGTGATTGTATTGCGGGAACGCCGATTGGCGTCCTTGGCCGTCACCGGCATGCTGTACACCTTCGTTCAAATGGCCATCCTCTCCTTCATCGTGATTTTCCTGGAAGAGGCCCATGGTCTGTCGACGGCCTTCGCCGGCGGGGTTTTCGCGATCATCAACGGCGCCGCCATTCCGGCCCGCATCTTCTGGGGCATGATCGTCGGTCGCCTCCTGTCCAGTTGGACGCTGCTGGGCTGGATCGGCATCATGATGGCGGCCAGTATCATCGCCGTCAGCTTTTTCACGGCCGCCTGGCCGTTTTGGCTGGTCACCCTGGTCGCCTTGGCTCTCGGGGCCAGTATCAACGGCGTTCTCGGGCTGCTGCTCGCCGAGTTTGCGCGTTTAGCGCCCACCGATAAAGTGGGCGAGGTGACCGGCGGTGGGCAGTTCTTTTTGTTTCTCGGTATTGTCACCGGGCCGCCGATCTTTGGCGCCATGGTCGAGTTCGGCGGCGGCTATCAAAACGCCTATTATCTGATCGCCGCGATTTCCTTGCTCGCCGGTATTTATCTCTTGCTGACCGCGCGCCCGGTGAGTGCCGGCCGATGAGCGCCGCCGATGCGCTAGAGGACGCCGAGACCGGCTATAGCCCGCGCGAACGTTTGCTAATTCTCGGCACCGCGACCCTGGTCACCACGCTCTACGCGATGACCGTGACCATTGCCAATGTCGCCCTGCCGCGGATCCAGGGCGCGCTGTCGGCGACGACCGATGAAATCGCCCCGATCATCACCCTCAACATCGTCGCCACCGCCGTCGCCACACCGGTTTCGGGCTGGCTGGCGGCGCGTTTTTCACGGCGCTTGATGTTGCTCGTCTCGATCGCCTGCTTCACCGTTGCCACCCTGCTGTGCGGGCTGGCCACCAATCTCGAGACCTTGATCCTGTCGCGTATTTTACAAGGGGTGTTCGCGGCGCCCCTGGCGCCCATCAGCCAATCTTTTTTGCTGACCAGTTTTCCAAAATCCAAACAGGGCCTGGCGATGGCGGTGTTCGGCATCGGTGTGGTGTTGGGCCCGGCCATCGCCCCGGTGATCGGCGGGTATCTGACCGAGACGCTGAACTGGCGCTGGGTGTTCTTTATGGTCGTGCCGATCGGCGTGCTGTCGTTGGTGGCGGTCGCCGCCTTTATCGTCGACCGCAACGAGGGGCTCCGCGCGCCGTTGGATTGGACCGGCTTTCTCAGCCTGTCGATCGCCATAGCGGCGTTTCAATATCTGCTCGACCGGGGCGAGCGGAACGATTGGTTCGAAAGCGAGCTGATCCTGCTGTTGGCGGTGATCGGCATCGTCGCCTTCTACATTTTCGTGGTCCATTCGATGACTCACGACCAGCCGTTTTTGAACCCGGCCCTGATCCGCGATCGTAATTATGTGCTCGGCCTGGTCCTGATTTTCATTTTCGGCATGATCCTATTCACCCCGATGGTCTTGCTGCCGCCGATGCTGCAGACCCTGCGCGGCTATCCCGACGCGGTCATCGGCATTTTGTTGGGCGCCCGCGGCCTGGGCAGTTTCCTGGCCTTCGTGCTGATGACGCAAGCCAATAAGATCGACCCGCGTTACGCGCTTTTCCTGGGTTTCAGCTTGCAGGGAGTGGCCGGTTGGTACATGGCGCAGTTCAGCCTCGACCTCAGCACGTTCGACGTGTTCTGGACCAGCGCGCTACAGGGCTTCGGGGTCGGTCTCATTTGGGTGCCGCTGACCATCGTCACCTTCCGTACCCTCGACCCGAAATTCGTGCCCGAGGGCACCGCCTTGTTCCACCTGGTGCGGAATTTCGGCTCCAGCCTATTCATCTCGATTTCCATCGCGGTGGTCCTGCGTTCGGCCAAAATCAGCTACGCCTATATGGCCGAACGCACGGCGCCCAACGCCCTGGCCCTCGATCTCCAGCAATCGATCTACACCATCTGGTCGGTGGACGGCGCCGCCGCGCTCGCCGGGCTGTCCGGCGAGGTCGGCCGGCAGGCCGGCATGATCGGCTATATCAACGCCTTTTATCTGTTCACGTTCACCGCCTTCGCGGCCAGCCCAATTATTTTCCTGGCGCGCATGAAAACGGGGAAAACGGAAAGCTAACAGCCGTTCCCCCGCGGTATTGGGGGCGGCATCCCAGGGCGCGCGTTTTTTGTCGGCGCCGAAAGCCTGTTGGTTTTCGTGCCCATTCCATGACAAACTTAAGAGGTCCGTAGCTCCTTTATCCGATTAAGCGTGATCGCGAGGTCGGCGCCGACCGAACCTTGATGACGGCGCGTGTCGCTACGGGCCCTCTCGGCCGCCAAGGTCGCGGGGAAAAGAAACGATGGTTTTCAGGGCGGGAATTGCTGAACGGAGATTTGCGTCGTCAACATCTGGAAAGCGACCGACATGGAGGTCAACAGCTACCGCCCGGTAGACCATTGTTTCGATGAAATGATGCGGACGCGGACGGCGCCCCGCGCGGCCTACCAGAAAGTGCGCGAATGGCTGGCGGCGGCCGATCCCGCGAGCCTCGATCTGCGCCGCCGCGAAGCCGAAATTTTGTTCATGCGCATCGGCGTGACCTTCGCCGTCTATGGCGAGGGCGGCGACCCTGAACGGATCATCCCGTTCGATATCATTCCGCGCGTGATCAATGGCCGGGAGTGGGATCTCATCGCCCGCGGCTTGGAACAGCGCGTCAGGGCGCTCAATCAATTCTTGGTCGACGTCTACTCGAAATGCGAAATCCTGCACGCCGGCGTGATCGACACCGACTTGGTGCTTCGCAATCCCGCCTTTTTACCGGAAATGAACGGCTTCACCCCGGCCGGCGGCGTGTTTACCCATGTCGCCGGGATCGACATGGTGCGGGTCGGCGAGGATGAGTTCTACGTGCTGGAGGACAACGCGCGGACCCCGTCCGGCGTGTCCTATATGCTCGAGGACCGTGAGATCATGATGCGCCTGTTCCCCGACCTCATGGCGGCGCACAAAGTCGCCCCGGTCGAACATTATCCAACTGAACTGCTGACCACTTTGAAAAGCGTCGCGCCAAG
Source organism: Nisaea sp. (assembly GCA_002694075.1). GTDB lineage: Bacteria > Pseudomonadota > Alphaproteobacteria > Thalassobaculales > Thalassobaculaceae > TMED26. The sequence goes on along the minus strand of NZLB01000138.1, from coordinate 18,373 downwards.
CTCCGGTGGCGCCGACCCAACCGTCGTGGTGTTAACCCCGGGGATGTATAACAGTGCCTATTACGAGCATACCTATCTCGCCGACCGCATGGGCGTTGAACTGGTCGAGGGGCAGGACCTGTTTGTCGATGAGAACCGTGTTTACATGCGGACAACGCGCGGACCCCAACAGGTCGATGTGATCTATCGACGGATCGACGATGACTTTCTCGACCCGCTGACCTTCAACCCGAATTCGACGCTGGGTGTCGCCGGCTTGATCGGTGCGGTGCGGGCTGGCCACGTGACCTTGGCGAACGCCCCTGGCGCCGGCGTCTGTGACGATAAGTCGGTGTATATCCACGTCCCCGAAATGATCGAGTTTTACCTCGGCGAAAAACCGATCTTGAAGAATGTGCCGACCTATCGTTGCGGCCGCGAAGCAGACCGCGCCTATGTCCTCGACCATCTGGACGAGTTGGTTGTCAAAGAAGTGCGCGGTTCCGGCGGCTATGGCATGCTGGTTGGACCGCATGCCACCAAGGCTGAACAGGCGGCCTTCGCGGAACGGATTAAGGCCGATCCGGACGAATATATCGCCCAGCCGACGCTGGCGCTGAGTACTTCGCCCACCTTTGTCGACCAAGGCATAGCGCCACGCCATATCGACCTTCGCCCGTTCGTCCTGATGGGTGCCAAAGGTGTCAGCATCGTTCCCGGCGGCCTCACCCGCGTCGCCTTGCGCGAAGGCTCGCTGGTCGTCAATTCAAGCCAGGGCGGCGGCACCAAGGACACCTGGGTGCTGTTGGAAGAGCCATGCTGAGCCGGGCCGCCGCGAACCTTTATTGGCTGGCCCGCTATATGGAGCGGGCCGATAACGTCGCGCGCATTCTCGAGGTCGCCGAGCGCGCGTCGATCATGCCGAATTCCGCCGGCGAGCCGCAAAGCGAATGGCATTCGGTGGTGATCGCCTCCGGGAACGAACAAGGCTATTTCGAGCGCTATGACGAGATCAGCCGTGAAAAAGTGGTGCACTACCTGACCGTCGACACCAGCAATCCAGGATCGATCCGCTCCTGCATCGAAAAGGCGCGCGCCAACGCGCGCGCCGTCCGCACCGTGCTCACATCGGATATTTGGGAAGCGCTCAACCAAACCTGGCTGGATTTAATTGGCGACAAGCGCGAGGACGTCGCACGCGGCGAACTGCAGGCGTTTTTGGCCTGGGTTAAGGAGCGCGCCCAAATGTTCAGCGGCGGCGCCCACGCCACCATGTTGCGTGACGAGGGATATTGGTTCCTGCGGCTCGGCACGATGATTGAGCGCGCCGATAACACCGCCCGGATCTTGGATGTGAAATACCATATTTTACTGCCCACCGATGAAGGGATCGGCGGCGGTATGGATTATTATCAGTGGACGGTTCTGTTGCGCTCAGTCTCCGCCAGTCGGTCTTATTATTATCGCTATCGAGACACCTTGCGGCCCTGGCAAATCGCCGAATTCCTGATTCTTTCCGAGGAAATGCCGCGCTCCTTGATCGCCTGCGTCGCCGAGGTTCATAGTCTCCTGGACGAGATCGCCAAGCTCGACGGTCGCCGCCATGAATGCCACCGCCTCGCCGGGCAAATTTATTCTCACCTTCGCTATGCCCGGATCGGCGATATTTTTGAAACTGGCCTGCATGAGTTTCTGGTCGAATTCATCGACCGAAATCATCGTGTGAGCGATGAAATCGCCGACGCCTATTTGCAGTGAACGACCCCGCATTGGCGGCCCATGGACATCTCAATTCATCATACCACCCGATACAGCTATGCGACGCCGGCGACCCACACGGTCCAACACCTGCGTCTGACCGCGCGCGATAACGCCGGGCAACGGATCGCGCGCTGGCGGGTGATCGGCAATGGGCGGGACGATCTGCCGGTCCACACCGATGCCTTCGGCAATATTGTCCGCACGTTGACGATGAGCGACCCCCATCATGAATTGGTCGTCGAGGTGGTGGGAGAGGTGCGCACCGAAGACCACGCCGGGATTTTAAAAGGCGTCGACGAAACCATGCCGGCGGCGATGTTTTCGCGCACCACCGCCCTGACCGCGGCTGACAACGCGATCCGTGATCTGGCGACACCAATCGCGCCGGCGGTGACCAAGGACGCCGTCGACGCCGCCCACCAGTTGATGAACCGCGTGCGCGACGCGGTCGCCTATGTCACCGGAGAGACCGACAGCGACACCACCGCGGCGGCGGCGCTGGCCGCCGGCGCCGGCGTTTGCCAGGATCATGCCCATGTGATGATCACAGCGGCGCGCCTGCTTGGTTTTCCCGCCCGCTACGTCAGTGGCTATTTGGCGGGCGAGGAGGTCGGCGAAATCTATGAAGCCAGCCACGCCTGGGCGGAGCTCTTCATCGACGGGCTCGGTTGGGTCGGCTTCGACGCCGCCAATCGGGTCTGTCCCAATGAACGGTACGTGCGGATCGGTTGTGGCCTGGACTATCGCGGCGCGGCACCCATTATTGGAATACGTCGTGGCGCGGGGGCCGAAAGCCTGACCGTTGAGGTCGCCGCCATGCCGATGGGCGAACAAAACCAAAGCCAAGACCGGCGTGACCTTTCGGAAAGGCCAAATTCGTCATGACCTATTGCGTCGGCATCGCTCTTCAGAACGGCCTGGTTATGTTGGCTGACACGCGCACCAACGCCGGTGTCGACGATATCGCCACATTTCAAAAAATGTCGGTATGGGAGGCGCCCGGCGACCGCATGATCGCCTTGTGTACCTCCGGTAACCTGGCGGTCAGCCAGGCCGTCGTCGATCTGCTGGACGAGGGCGTGGCCAATGACGCGGGCGAGGTTGAGACCCTGTGGACCGTGTCCTCGATGTTCAACGCCGCCCGCCTGGTCAGCCGTGCGGTACGCGCGGTCTACTCCGAGCACGGCCCGGCGATGCGCGCCCAAGACATGCAATTCAGCCAGTCGATTCTCCTCGGCGGCCAAATCACCGGCGGCCAAGTGCGTTTGTTTCAATTCTATCCGGCCGGCAATTATATTCGCGCGACCGAGGACACGCCGTTTCTGCAAATTGGCGAACATAAATACGGTAAACCGATCCTCGACCGGACGGTGGTCCATGACATGCCACTGGAGGACGCCGTGCGGGCGGCCTTGGTTTCGATGGACTCGACCCTGCGCAGTAATTTGTCGGTCGGCCTGCCGATTGATCTTTTGGTTTATCGCCGTGACGCGCTGCGGGTCGGCGCGCGTCGCCGCATTCACGACAACGATCCTTATTTCGAAAACCTTAGGGAAGGTTGGTCCCAATCGCTCCGCGCGGCCTATCAATCGATCGCCGCGCCGGAATGGATGCGGGATATCTGAAACCGCCGGCGGGGGAGCGGCGCGGCCGGGGTTTAGCGGGCCGATGGCGCGGTGGCCCGCCAGCTTTTCGCTTCGCCCGCGTATTCCGGCCCGGGATTGCCCCATACCGTGGTCCGCCACATGACGCGCACATGGGCGGCGGCGTCGAACCAAGTGGCGGCGTGGATCAGGCTGCGGTTGTCGTAAATCACCAAATCGCCGACGTCCCAGTCGTGGCAATAGACATGAGCCGGGGCGGTGTAATGGGCCATCAGCCGATAAAGCAGCCGCGCGCCATCGCCGTCGACGCCGGGGGTCATGCCCACGAAGGGACCGTCGACCCAATCCATCTGACCGCGTTCGCAAAGGTACAGAGCCGGCCGGCCGGTGACCGGATGATGGCGCACCACCGGTTGGCGCTGGGGGTGATTGTGGGAACCGGTCGGGTCCGGTGTCTGGCCGGCGCGCACGGCGCTTTCCGACCGGCCGGTGCCCGGCTGGGCATGGATACCGATGAGGTCCGCGACCGCCGCCTTGAGGTCATCGGGGAGGCTGCGATAGGCGGCGACACCATTGGCGTAAAGGGTTTGCCCGCTGCCTTTGGGCGCCGGTTCGACACAATAGAATAGCGAGATATCGGGCGGCGGCCGGCGGTAGCTTTGGTCGGTGTGCCAACCGCTCCGCTGGGGAAAAGTGACCGGAAATGCGCCGTCCTCGGTCAACGGCGGCGTCGGCGGTGGCGGCGGTTGGCGATTGGCCGGCGGACCATTTGAGACAACGAAAATCTCCGGATGGTCACGATGGATCCTGTTTCGCGCCATAGTGGTCTCGGTGTAATCCTCGACCACCGGGCCGAACAACGTGCTCAGACGCACCAGCAAGCCAGGATCGTCGCGCAGATCGACCAGCCCTTTGACCAACAGGAAGCCGTCGGCGGCATCAAGCATGGCGGCCAGCTTGCCGTCGCTGGCGCCCGCCGCCAACAAGGCGGCGGCGCTGGCCGTGCCGGGCCCCGTGAGGCACGCGCCAAAGCCCGCCTGGGCGAGCGGCGCGGCGGTAAGCGCGGCTGAGGAATCACTTGGCACGGTCGACATAAGTACCCCCTGTCGAAGCGCTGCCGCCGGTGGGCGGGACGCCGGTGACGTTCAGACGGCCAAGTTTAGGCGAACCGATCCACGCCGCCAAGGCGCGGCGAACGCGCCACCGCGCCATCGGGCTTTGACATTCACCGCCAGCTTTGGGTCAATGGCGATCGTTCCTTTAACGCTTTTGGCGGAGCTTTCGACGATGGTTGAGTTAACGGTGCCCGCGCCGACCAACGCCCCACGTTTTGACGAAGCCGAGATCCTCGCCGGGATCGAGACCTGGGTGCGCCTGGAAAGCCCGACCTTCGCGCCGGCGCGGGTCAACGCGATGATGGATTTAGCGAGCGCGGAGCTGGCCCGGGTCGGCGCCGCCATTCGCCGCGTACCTGGCGCCGACGGCTATGGCGACGTGGTCATCGCCGAAATCGCCGGCCAGTGCGCCGGCCCCGGCATTTTGGTGCTGGGCCATCTCGACACGGTCCATCCCGAGGGCAGTTTGGCGGGCGTGCTGCCTTGGCGGCGCGACGGCGACAAGGTTTTCGGACCCGGCTGCTATGACATGAAGGGCGGTCTTTACCTGGCCTATTACGCGCTGCGGCAAATCCTGGCCGCCGGCAAGCGCCCCTATCTGCCGGTGACCTTCATGCTCATCCCGGATGAAGAGGTCGGGTCACCCTCGACCCGTCAATTAATTGAGGAGACCGCGCGTCGGCACGCCCATGTGCTGGTCCCCGAACCGGCCAAGGACGGCAATTTGGTGACTGGCCGTCACGCCTTTCAACGGTTCACCCTGACCGCCCACGGCCGGCCGGCCCACGCCGGCGCGACTCTCGCCCGAGGTCGCAGCGCGATCCGTGAAATCGCCGAGCAAATCATCCGCCTGGAGGGGATGGGCGATCCAGACCGCGGGATCACCCTCAGCGTAGGCGTGGTCAACGGCGGCCGCTGGGTCAATGTGGTGCCGCTGACCTGTCGCGCCGAGGTGCTGGTGGTGACGCCGAGCGCCGACGCCTTTGACGAGATTCGCGCGCGGATATTGGCGCTGACTCCAATTGGCCGGGACATCGAGCTGTGTGTTGAAGCGGGGCCGGTGCGCCCCTTGTTCGCGCCGACCGCCGAGGGGCTGGCGCTTTACGATCAAGCACGCGCGATCGCCGGGGAAATTGGCTTCGCGCCTGGCCATGGCAGCTATGGTGGCGGTTCCGACGGGAATTTTACCGGCGCTCTGGGGGTGCCGACACTCGACGGGTTGGGGGTCTGCGGCGATGGCGCCCATACCCATGAGGAACATTTGCTGGTCTCCTCGCTGGTGCCACGCGCGCGCTTGCTGGCCGGCTTATTCGAGCGCCTTGGCCGCGCACCGACGGCGACAAGCGACCTTTGACAAGCGCCTTGGAATTTGGGTCAATACCCATGAAACGAAAATAGGTGGCGACGGCCGATGAACATTTCCTCCGAAACCCTTGAGACGGAAACCGCGGATTTGCCGTGGACGGTGAAACGCCTGGCGCCGGCCTTGGGCGCCGAGGTCACAGGTATTGATCTGGCGACGCTCGCCGGCGATGACATCCCGCGCTTGACCCAGTTGCTGCATAAGCACATGGTGCTGTTTTTTCCCGGTCAGTTCATGTCGGCCGAGGACCAGATCGGCTTCGGCCGCCATTTTGGCCATCTGGAGGGCCATCCAAACCTTAAGGAGCGCACGCCCGAGGAGCACCCCGAACTGTTCCGGTTGGCCGCCAGCAGCGGGGGTATCGCCGATGAGTGGCATACCGACCTGACCTTTTTGGACCGTCCCTCGTTGATGTCGATCCTCAACATGAAAACCTGTCCGGCCGTTGGCGGCGACACCATGTGGAGCAATTTGTTCGCCGCTTATGAGGGGTTGTCACCGCCCTTGCGGGACTTGTGCGACGGCCTGTCGGCGCTGCATGACGCCCATCCTCACGGCCGCGAGGACCGCATGACCATCCACCCAGTGGTCCGCATCGACCCCGACAGCGGCCGAAAAGCCCTTTATGTCAGCGAACATTTCACTCGTCGCATCGTCGAGATGAGCGCCCAAGAGAGCGACCACCTGCTCAGCTACCTGACCAATTGGGTCAAACAACCGGTGTTTACCGTCCGTTATAATTGGTCGGCCGGCACCATCGGCATGTGGGACAATCGGTTCACCCAGCATTACGTGCTAAATGACTTCACCGGCGAACGGGTGATCGAGCGGGTGACCGTGATGGGCGACCAGGTCAATCCACCGCCGGCGAAATACCCGCCGTTTCCGGAAAGCGCCAAACGCTCGGCGATGAGCCGCCATGACCGCCAATTGGTTCGCCACCTGCGCGCCGCCGAGGAGGACGGCGGCGCGGCGTGAGCCGGTGGCGTTAGGCGACGCGGCCGCGGTTGTGGCCAAAGCGTTCCATTAAGACATCCTCGAACGGCGTGCCCTCGGCGGCGAACCAACTGCCCGGGCGGATGGTGTAGGCCTGATGGCGCCATGGCGCGCTTGGCTCCTCGCCGCTGTCGGCGAGGGCGGCGGCGGCGGCCATCACGGTCCGCCGAAAGCGCACCACGGCGGCGTCGGTGGCGGTCAAGGTTTCGCGCGTGCGGTCGACGATCGGCCCCTGGCTTTCTTGAATCATGATGTCCTGTTCGGCCAGGCCCTTGACCCCGCTATAGGTGCGGTTTTTTTGCACCGCACGATCGATCATGTAGTCATTCAACTTATTGCGCACGGGCACGTAATGGGCGTCGGTCTGGGCGATGATGGAATGGCCCTCATGGGCCATCTTATGGCGTTCGGCGTCGCCCAAGGGACGGTCCGGGTTCCAGGCATAGCAATACATCCAGCAAGATTCGTCGCTGATCGGCACCAAAGTGAAGCCGTAATAGGTTTCGCCCGGCAGGGTGGACGGGCCGGTGCCATTGGCCGGCAAACTGTATTGGGTGATCCGCCAATAGGCCTCGTCGGCCTCGTCGGTGGCGCGGGCGCCGCCAACCACGAAACCAACCTCATGGTCGAGGATGGAGAATTTCGGCATCGGGTCCTTGCGGATCCATTTCAAGCGCCGTTCATCCGCCGGCGCGTCGGGGTTTTCGTTCGACGGCACCTGCGGCGCCGGCATGTGCAGAAAGGAAAAATGCGAGGTGTCCAAATCGCCTTCCATGCATTGCGCCCAATTGCAGGCCATCAACTGCTTGGTGACGAAGCGATGGTCAGCGGCCATCAGACCGAATTCCAGTTGCGGCACCTCGGGCAAGGCGCCGGCTTCCGGCCCCATATAAACCCAGATGATCTCGCCGAATTCGCGCACCGGATAGGCTTTCAAGCGGACCGTCTCGTGGTGGCGGACGCCGGCCGGAACATTCGGCAGGTCAACGGCGCGCCCGGTGACATCGAATTTCCAGCCGTGATAAAGGCAGCGCAAACCGCATTCCTCATTGCGGCCGAAAAATAAATCGGCACCGCGATGCGGGCAACGCCGGTCGACCACGCCGACCCGGCCGTCGCTGTCGCGGAAAGCGACCAATTCCTCGCCCAACACGGTCAAGCGGATCGGCGGGCCGTCGGCCTCGGGCAGTTCCTCGCTCAGCGCCGCCGGCTGCCAAAATCGCCGAAAATACTGCCCCATCGCCGTGTCCGGTCCGGTGCGTGTCAACAAGTCGTTCTCCGCCGCCGTCAGCATGGCCGCCTCCCCCGTTTGTTTTCCCACGGGTAGCATGCCGCGAAAGCGCCGGCCGGCGCGAGTCTCTTATGCGGCGGCGAAAGGGCGCTTAAAGCGCGGTTCAATCCTCGGCCTGTTCAAAAGCGTAGGCCGCCTGGTAGATGGTCGGCTCATCGTAAGCCTTGCCAATCAACATCATCGAGATCGGCAGGCCGTCGCGCAGACCGCAGGGCACCGCCATCGCCGGGTGATGTCAAACGGGCAGGTGTTGACAATCATCTCCAGCGCCCGCTGGACATATTCCGCGCGGCTCGCCCCCGGTCCCGGCAGCGGCGTCGCCTTCATCGGCACGGTCGGCAGCAGCAGCAGGTCGTAGTCGGCCAGCACCGCGTCATAGGCGGCTTTGAGCTGACGCGACAGGTTCATCGCCTTGCCGTAATAACGGCCGCCATAAGTGTTGCGCATATGGGTGCCGAGCACGGTCATGAGCTTGGTGGTTTCGGACATTTCGTCGGCCCGTTCGCGCCAGCGGTGATGGAAATCCATCAAACTGGTGACATAAAGGTCCTGACGACTGACGCCGTAGCCGTCGCCCCACATCATGGTCTGGGTCAGGCCCTCGACACCAATCGGCACCCAAATGGCCGGCCCCAACGCATACCAGGGGATCGATACCTCGTCGACGGTCGCGCCCATTTTGGCGAAGATTTCGGCGGCCTTGCGATTAGCGGCGCGGCGTAGAGTCGCCGGATGAAAGCGACCTCGATAGCGGCGCCAAGGATAGCGACCACGAAGGGCGCGACGATCATCCCCGACCACACCGGCAGCCCCAGTTCACGGAACACGAACCTCGTGTAGGCGCCCATCAGCACCAGTTCACCGTGGCCGAGATTGAAAATCCCCATCATCGAGGCGATCACCGCGAGCCCCAGAACCACGAGCACCATGATCAATGAAAAGGCCAGAATATCGAATAACAGCTTTACAACGGCATCCACGGCGGCGCGCCCCTTTGCCGAACCGGCGCGTGCTCAGGACATGTTCTCGCGTGCGTCGGTAGGCTCCTCAAGGAACGATAATACAATCTTAATTTGTAAATTAAAACAACGTAATGGGGGCGGTTGGGCGCCGTCCGGCAAACGCCGCGCGAAACCCACCAGTCGATAACTTGGCCAGCGCTTTGGCCAGCCCTTCGATCAGCCCTTCGATCAGCCTATCGGGCTGTTACAAGTCGAGGGTTGCCGCCCGTTCCCATTCGGTGATTTGGCGGGCGTAATCGTCCCATTCGCGCTGCTTGATGGTCACATAGGCGTCGATGAATTCGTCGCCCATCGCCGCCCGCAGGCCGGCCGAACCATCCAATAAGCGGATCGCGTCGATCAAATAGGCCGGCAATTTGGTGACCCCTTCGAGCGGGCCGGCGCTGTACATGTCGATATCCAGGCGCTGGCCGGGATCGGCCTCGGTCGCCACCCCATCGAGCCCGGCGGCGAGCACGCCGGCGGCGAGCAGGTAGGGGTTGGCGGCGCCGTCGGCCAAGCGCAACTCAAAACGGCCAGGGTCGGGGATACGCACCATATGGGTCCGGTTATTGCCCCCGTAGGTCACCGTGTTCGGCGACCAAGTGGCGCCCGAACTGGTGACCGGCGCGTTCAGGCGCTTATAGCTGTTGACCGCCGGGTTGGTGACGGCGCAGAGCGCCGGCGCGTGGGCCAGCATGCCGCCAAGGAAGTGATAGGCCATCGCCGACAGGCCCAACTCGCCGGCCGGGTCGTCGAACAGGTTTTGGTTGCCGTCCGGCGTCCACACCGACAAATGCATGTGGCAGCCATTGCCGGTCAAATGGGCGAACGGCTTGGGCATGAAGGTCGCTCGCAAGCCATGCTTTTCGGCGATGGAGCGGACCATGAACTTAAAAAAGGCGTGGCGGTCGGCGGTCACCAGGGCATCGGCATAGTCCCAGTTCATCTCGAACTGGCCATTGGCGTCCTCGTGGTCGTTCTGATACGGCCCCCAGCCCAGCGCACCCATGGCGTCGCAAATCTCGGCGATGACGTCATAGCGGCGCATCAAGGCCTGCTGGTCGTAGCAGGGCTTGGCGGCGGTGTCATAGGGGTCGGACAAGGCCGCGCCATCGGCCGAGAGCAGCATGTATTCGGCCTCGACCCCGGTTTTCAGGCGATAGCCGGCGGCCTCGGCCCGCGCCAGCAGGTTTTTCAGAACCACCCGGGGGGCTTGCGCCACCGGCGCGCCTTCGATCATCAAATCGCTGGCCACCCAGGCAACCTCGGGACGCCACGGCAATTGCACCACGCTCGCCGCGTCCGGCACGCCGAACATGTCCGGGTAGGCCGGGGTCATATCGAGATAAGCCGCGAACCCGGCGAAACCGGCGCCGGCGCTTTGCATCTCGTCAATGGCCGCGGCCGGCACCAGTTTGGAGCGTTGCACGCCCGACAGGTCGGTGAAATTGATTAAAAAATACTTCACGCCATGGGCTTTGGCGAATTCAGCCAGGGACTTGTCCATGATCTCTCCTCCTGCTTACGCGGCGCCTTACAGCGCGCCGCCGGGAATCCAGGTGGTGCCGGCCAACGGCACCCGCGCCATCGCCGCCGCCTCGACGGTCAAGGCGTTGAGGTCCTCCGGCTCCAAGTTGTGCACATGGCTTTTGCCGCAGGCGCGGGCCAGGGTCTGCGCCTCGAGGGTCAGTACCCGTAGATAATTGGCGACCCGCTTGCCGCCCAACTCCGGATCCAGGCGGGCGGTCAGGTCCGGATCCTGCGTGGTGATCCCGGCCGGGTCGCGACCGCCCTGCCATTCGTCGAAAAACCCGGGGGCCGAGCCAAGGGCGGCGTAATCCTCGGCGTAATCCGGGCTGTTGTCGCCAAGCGCGATCAGCGCCGCCGTGCCAAGCGAGACGGCGTCGGCGCCAAGCGCGATGGCTTTCGCCACATCGGCGCCCGAACGGATACCGCCGGAGACGATCAATTTGACCGCGCCGCGGTGCAGGCCCAATTCGCGCAGGGCATCCGCCGCCAAGCGCACCGCCGGCAGGGTCGGGATGCCGACATGTTCGATGAAACAATCCTGGGTCGCGCCGGTGCCCCCTTGCATGCCGTCGACGACAATGGCGTCGGCGCCCGATTTGACCGCCAGCAAGGTGTCGTAATAGGTCCGCGTGGCGCCGACCTTGACGGTTACTGGCACCTGCCAACCAGTGATTTCGCGCAATTCGCGGATTTTGATTTCCAAATCGTCAGGGCCGGTCCAATCGGGGTGACGGCAGGCGCTACGCTGGTCGATGTCGGTCGGCAGCGTGCGCATTTCGGCCACCCGGGCGTCGATCTTCTGGCCCAGCAACATGCCGCCGCCACCGGGTTTGGCACCCTGGCCGATGACCACCTCAATGGCGTCGGCTTGGCGCAAATCATCGGGATTCATGCCGTAACGCGACGGCAGATATTGGTAAATCAGCTTGGCCGAATGGCGGCGTTCCTCGGCCGTCATGCCGCCGTCGCCGGTGGTCGTGCTGGTGCCCACCGCCGAGGCGCCGCGGCCCAGCGCCTCCTTGGCGTTGGCCGACAGCGAGCCAAAACTCATGCCGGCGATGGTGATCGGGATATCCAGGTGCAGCGGCCGCTCGGCGCGGTCGGCGCCGATGGTCACATCGGTGCCGCAGCTTTCCCGGTATCCCTCCAGGGGATAGCGCGAGATGCTGGCGCCGAGGAACACCAGGTCGTCGAAATGGGGCAGCGCCCGCTTGGCGCCAAATCCGCGGATGCGGTAGATGCCCTCATCGGCGGCGCGTTGAATGTCGCGAATGGTGGCGCGGTCATAGAGATATGATTCGCGGAGCCCGCTGGTGTCCTGGGGCATGATGTCTCCTAATAGGCGGAAAGGTTGTCGACTTTGAAATTGTACAGTTGGCGAGCCGAGCCGTAGCGCCGGAAGCGGGCCGGGTCTTGGCCCAAACCGGCGGCGGCGAGCAATTCGGTGAGGCGCGCCAGATGGTCGGCGGTCATCTCTTTTTCAACGCAATCGGCGCCAAGCGCGCCGACCGCGCCGGCGACGAAGATCACCGCCTCGTATATTGAGTCGCCAAGGCCGTCTTCGGCGTCGCCGCAAACCACCAAATGGCCGGCCTGGGCCATGAAAGCTGAGTTATGGCCGACCGAACCGCCGACCACGATATCGATGCCCTTCATGGCGATGCCGCAGCGCGCCGAGGCGTTGCCGTCAATCACCAACAAGCCACCATGGCCGGTGGCGCCGGCCGACTGGCTGGCGTCGCCGCGGACATGCAGGCGCCCGCTCATCATGTTTTCGCCCACCCCGACCCCGGCGTTGCCGGCGACCGAGATAGCCGCGTGCTGGTTCATGCCGCCACAGTAATAGCCGACATGACCGGCCACATGGACATCGAGCGGCGCGCTCAACCCGCAGGCCAAGGCGTGGGCGCCGCGCGGGTTGAGCATCTCGAAGCGCCCATCGGCAGCGCTTTGCAGCTGGCGGTTGGCGTCGCGCACCGCGGTGGTGGCCAGGTCGATGGCGATCATGCTTGCGTCCAATGGTAAACCACGCCGGGCTTCGGCTCCCACACGCGGGCGTTGTCGACTCCCGGCAAATTGGCCAGGGCGCGAAATTCCGAGGCCATCGCCACCCAATCGTCGCACTCGGCCAACACCGCCGGCTTGCAGGCGATCGGGTCGCGCAGCACGGCGAAACCGTCGCGGGTGCCGACGGCGAAGGTGTAGAACCCGTCAAGATCGCTTAACCCGGCCTCCAACGCCTCGCCCAGGGTGGCCCCGGCCGCCAGATGATGGGCGAAATAGCCGGCCGCCACCTCGCTGTCGTTCTCGGTCTGAAAAGTGATGCCGCCGTCGCGCTCCAGCCGGCGGCGCAGCGCGTGATGGTTGGACAGCGAGCCATTGTGCACCAGGCACAAATCCTCGCCGGTGTTGAACGGATGGGCGCCCTCGGTGGTGACCGCGCTCTCGGTCGCCATGCGGGTATGCCCGATCATGTGGCTGCCGGCCATTTGGGCGACCGCGAACCGGTCGACGACATCGGCCGGCGCGCCGATTTCCTTGTAGATTTCCAGACTGCCGCCGGTGCTCATGATGCGCAGGGCCGGCGCCAAACGGTCAAGCGCTTGGCGCAATTCGGCGGGCGCGCAGGCGGCCTCGATCAAGGTGTGGGTGGCGAGATGTTGAAAATCGGCGGCACCATCAATGGCGGTGCGCAAATCGGCGATCAGCGCCGGCCAATCCATCGCGCCATCGGGGTCAAACACACTGGCCTTGGCGCGCCCGCCGGCGTCCTCGCGAAACACCGCGAACCCGGCGCTGTCGGGGCCACGGCCGCTCATCTCGACAAGCATCGGCGCGAACAAACTGCCGAGGCGCGTGCGCAACGCCTCGTTTTTGAGGAATAACCCCACGATCCCACACATCGGATATCCCCTCGATGGCTACCGTCGGCGCATTCTTAAAGGGAAAGTAAAAATCCTCCAAGGAATATTAGTTTCCTGGGGTTTCGGTCTTGTGGCGGATTATTTTTCCAGGTCCCCGGGCCGCGCGATGATCGACAAATAGCGTGCCGGCAATGTGGCGAGAGCAGTCGGTCCATGGGGCGCACGGGCGTCGAAAAAAAGCGAGTCGCCAGGCCGGAGAGTGAACACCTGGCTGGCGTGGCGATAGTCAATTTGCCCTTCCAGCATGTGAATGAACTCTACCCCCTCATGGGCGAAATCCTCATAGGTTTCAGCGTCCGCGTCGAGGGTGATGAGATAGGGTTCGACCGCCAATTGGCCGCGCACCACATGGCCCAGCAATTGATAAAGGTGGTTGGCGCGCGAGCCGCGGCGTTCAATTTGGATTCCCTCGCCGGCCGGCACGAATGAGACGTCGCTGCTTTGCTCGGTGGCACTGAAGAGCGCCGAGAGCGGCACCGTCAGGGCCTCGGCCAGGCGCGATAAAGTGGCCAGGGAGGCGCTGGTCTGACCGGTCTCGATTTTCGACAACATGCCCTGGGACAGACCGGCGGCGTCGGCCAGACTGGCCACGGTCATGTCGCGGCGCTTTCGCTGGCGGCGGATCTCGGCGCCGATGCGGGCCTCTAAATCGCGCGCGACGGTAGTGTTTTCGCCGGTCATGGCGGCATCCTTTCAGGCCAATACAGGCGTCCGAGCCTGCCTCGACCGACCGGTCATGGCAAGCGCTGGCGGCTATTTTGGCAACGTCGGGCGCAGACCGCCGCGGGTCTGGGCCCGGCGGACATTGGGAGTGTCGACCGGCACGTAGAGCGACCAGCAATACCAATGGTCGCGCCTACGATCGTTCTCGCGGTCACCCGGTAACTCGGAGCCTTCGCGGTCGTTAGCGCAATCCGACCAGCCATGGAAAGAGGAACAATCGCCGGGCCACACCTCGAACCGCTCAACAAGCTTGGTGGGCGCCGTACCAGTCAGGTCGGCCACAGTCTGATAGCCATGGGCCTTGGTGTTGAACGAGCGTTTGAACGCGCCAAAGCTGCCCTTGTTCAAGCTCTGACAACCGCCAAGCTCCACGGCGCCGAGGAACAGAAAAGCCGCCGCCAGAAATCTTATCGGTCAGCCTAGTAACATAACACCACATCGGCAGCGGCCGACCGCTCGAGCAGAACCGTCGGCATGGCGAAGGCGGCGTTGTAACCGTCCAGCAAGCTTTCATCATAGCCGCGGGCCTTGGCCGACATGCCGGAAACATGCAGGCAGGTGCCGGCTTCTTTCAAGGCAGTCAAATGCTCAAACAAATCACCGGTGCCCTCGCCGACCACCTCGCCAGCGGCTTTGCAGTTTAGCAAATGGGTGCCGTCGGCGGCCAAAAACAGCTCCACCGCGTGGCCCTCGGCAACGGCAGTACGCGCCACCAACAGCGCCAAAGTCGCCTTGTTCACCAAATCCGGTCCGCTGTGTACATGAATTAAATACTGCGCCATGGCGCCCTCTCTCCGCGATATCAAACCTGACGATCATAATAGCGTATTTACCTTGGTAGTGTCCGCCATGATGTCTTGAGGGGCTCGCGCGCACCTGCTCAGCAGGGACGGCAGGAAAATCACCGCGCCGCCGGCGACAAGGAGAGCCAGGCGCCGCATCGCCGGCCAGGGCGCGGCGACAGCATGGGCCACCAGGGAGAGGCCAACCGCCACCTGGCCACCGGTCACCGAGGCAATCCACGGGCTTCCAGCCAAGCCGAATAAAGCCGGGTGGCGACCATCGCCAGAAGCACAGTATAAAGATTGAGACCGAGCGCCATGGCGGTCACGGCGACTCGCCCCAAGGCAGCTGCACCATGCCGGCGCCGATGAACACGGCGCCGCACACCGGCAGGGTGATGGTGCTTAACAGAGTGAACCAGAACACGAACAAATGTGCCGATAGCGGCGGCAGGCCGAGACCGATGAGAGCCGGCCCTTCGACCGACACGCAAATCACAAAAGCCGCCGTGGTCGGCACCTCTACGACAAGGTTAAGACAGGCCAGCGTGGCGGGTGTGTTGTTTTGCCCATCTAGCCCAGGATTGCCGATGGGAAACAAGTCGAAAGCGCCAGGACAGGTTTAGTCAGCCACCTGCACGGCGGGAAAAACTTCGGCCGGGAGGCGCTTTTGACTATGGTGGTGGCCATGAAACTCACCATCCTCACCGCCAATACCGACCTGGTTTTGGCCGGCCGACGTTCATGGACGCGCGCCTCGATTCGGCTGCGCGCCGGGGCCTTGGCCGCCCCGTTGGCGTCGCTCGGCGTGCGCGTGAAGATCATTGTTGCCAATGCCGTCGACGCCCGCCGCCGCGACGGTTCCTTGTTCGACGGGGATGTCTTCTGGCTCAGCCAGTCGGTCGAGGACTGGCACGCCGCCTTCAACGCCCTCAGGGCCGCCGGCAAACCGGTGGTGGTGGATGTCTGCGACGATGTCTTCAGCATGGTTGGCGCCGGCGCGCGGATGGCCGAGCTCGCCCGTCAGGCCGACGCGGTGACCGTCTCGAGCCAGCCATTGATCGACCTCGCGGCCGCCCAGGTCGATGGGCCGGTGCATTTCCTGGCCGACGCCGTCGAGGGCGAGCGATATTTACCGGGCACCTGCGGCGTGGACGGACCGGTGCGCTTGATCTGGTTCGGATGGCAGCAAAAAATTGGCGCGCTGACCGCCGCCTTAGACGAGCTTCGCGCCCTGGCCAAAGAACGGCCGGTGGCGCTTACGTGCGTGACCAACCCGCCGGCCAGCGATCCGGCGCTGGCGCGGATCCTGGCGGCGGCCGACACGCGTTTGAGCGTTACGGTTTTGCCCTGGGTGGCGGCGACTTACGCGGCGCATATCCACGCCGCTGATTTCGTCCTCATGCCGGACGCGCCGGTTCTACGCACCTCGGGCAAGTCCGATAATCGCGTGCACCAAGCGTTTTGGGCCGGCCGCTTTCCGATTGTCACCGACCGCGCCAGCTACCGTCACCACGCCCGCTTCGCCTGCCTGCACGACAGCTTATACGACGGTGTCACCTGGGCCCTTGGTCAGCGACGGGCGGTGCTGGCGGCGATCGCCGCCGCCCAGGACCACATCGCCGCGCACGCCACACCGGCGGCGCTGGCCCATCGGGCGCGAGAGATTTTCGAGACCGTGCGGCGGCGGGCCGACGGCGGGACGCCCTAACCTTCGGCCGCCAGCAACTGCGCCTTGATCGCCGCCAGGCTCTCAACCTCGCCCGCCGGTTTATCCCAGCGGATGCGGCTGATGCGCGGAAAACGCAAGGCGATGCCGGATTTGTGACGCGGGCTGGCGTGGGCGGAGTCAAAAGCCACCTCGACGACCAAGGTTTTGGCGACCTCGCGCACTGGCCCGAAACGCGCGACGGTGTTGCTGCGCACGAATTTATCCAAACGACCAAGCTCGACATCGGTGAAGCCGGAGTAAGCCTTGCCGATCGGCACCAAAACATCATCTCGCCAAACGCCAAAGGTGAAGTCGGAATAATACGAACTACGTTTGCCGTGGCCGCGTTGTGCGTACATGATCACCGCGTCAACCACTTTCGGGTCGCGTTTCCATTTGAACCACAAACCTTTCGGCCGGCCCGCGACATAGGCGCTGTCGGCGCGCTTGAGCATCAACCCCTCGTGACCGCCGCTGTTGGTGCCGGTGGCCCGCAAGACCGCCAGATGGTCCCAGTCCGCAAACCTCACCGCCGCCGACAGGTCGATGCGCGACTGGCTGTTGGCGGTGAGCCAAGCCGCCAGGCGCCGGCGTCGGGCGACCAGCGGCAAGGCGCGGATATCCTCGTCGCCGTCGAATAACATGTCATAGGCGCGCACGAACGCCGGATAGGTGGAGAGATGGCTTTTCAACGGTGTTTTGCGGTTAAGCCGCTGTTGCAAACAGTTGAAATCGAGCGGCTGAAAATCGGCGCCGACCAGCAATTCGCCATCCAGCACGGCGGCGCCACGGACGCTGTCGGCGAGATCGGGAAAGGCCCGGGTAATGTCATCGCCGGTGCGCGAAAACACCCGGGTGTCGCCGCCATAGGTGATCACTTGCACACGAATGCCGTCCCATTTCCATTCGGCTTGGAAATCGCCCGGCGCCATCGCCGCCAGGTCGCGCGCCAGGTCGATGGGGTGCGCTAGCATCATCGGGTGAAAGGTTCGGGTGTGGTCGACCTCGGGGCGAGCGGCGCGGCCGTCGAGCCAGGCGAATAAGGCGTCATAGGGCGGCTTTAAGCCGTGCCAAATATGCTCAATCTCGGCCAGTGGCTGTCCGCCATAGGCGGCGAGCGCCGTTTTCGCCAGACGCGCCGATACCCCAACGCGCAGCCCACCGGTGGCCAGCTTAATCATCGCGCGACGCTCGTTGGGGGTGGCGATATCCAGCCACGCGGCGACCTGGTCCGCGATATGATCCTTGGGCAAACTTTCGACCGCCGCCACGAAATCACCCAGCGTGGGTAAAACGCCGCCGCGCTGGCGCGGCCAAATCAAGGCCACCGTCTCGGCCAAATCACCGACATAATCATAGGACAGGTTGAATAGGACCGGGTCGACGCGGCTTTCGGTGAGACCGCGCAACAGCGCCGGTTTGACGTGGTGCAAGGTCAAATCGCGGGTGATCGCGGCCACCGCCAAGCCTCGGTCGGGGTCCGGCACGGCCGCGAAATAGCCTTGCAACGTGGCGATTTTGCGATTACGCGACGGGGTCAGGATCAGGGTTTCTAGCAGGGCCGCAAATCGCTTCATTCGCCGGCCTCCT
>NZLB01000137.1 GCA_002694075.1 Nisaea sp. | reverse complement strand
CGGCCATTTACGCCCGGAACAGGCAATCACCGACTGGCCCAAACGGTCGCTTGCATAGAACATATCCTCCGACAGGGGCGGCGGAATCAAGGTCACATCCGGCCAGTTGAACTCTTCGCGCATGACCTTGGCGACGAATTGCGACGGGGTGATGTAGGCGGCGAACTGGGCCACCTCCCAGGGCTGCTCGCGGCGCGCGCTGGGGCGCAGCCCAACCGCGTTCTGGGCGAACAAGACCTTGGCCGACCGCCAATCCTTGACGGTGTTCAGCAGGTCGTCGCCAACACTTTCCGAAAGCACCAGGGCGTCATGGCCGCGGATCGGACACTGGGTCGCGGCGATAACCCGCGCGTGGGTGCGCACGAAAGGGTCGTCGACCCATACCGAAAAGCCGCGATCGTTCAGTAAGTAGGCGTTGAAGCCGGCGGCGCGCAGGGCGGCGACATGCTGCAGGATGATTTTCACTCCGCCAATCGGCCGATAGCTGCGACCGGCGCCGATGAAGACGATTTTCGGCGCGTCCAGATCGGCGAAGCCGGGTATCGCCACCTGTTTGAGATGGCGTTCGGAAATATAGCCGCTTTCAACCACAATGGGCACGGCGTTCGGTCTATTTTCTGGCATGACAGCCCCCCGATCAGCAAAGCCACCGCGGCACTTTGAAGTGCGCTCAGGTTACCGAACCAAGAGGCGGTGCGATTGGTGCATTCGCTTAAAGGACAGAAAATTCGGATAATTTACGGTCACGGCGCGGCGGCACCGAGGGCCGCCTTGGCGCCGCGATCGGATGAAGGCGACCGATCGCCGCGTTCCTGTTGCCGTCGCCACATCGCCGCGTAAACCCCATCGGCGGCCAGCAGCGCGCCGTGATGGCCGCGCTCGACAATCGCGCCGTGGTCCAAAACTAAAATTTCGTCGGCGTCGACGATGGTCGATAGGCGGTGGGCGATGATCAGGGTCGAGTGGCGAGCGGACACCTCGCGCAGACTGTCTTGGATGGCCCTTTCGGTGCGGCTGTCGAGGGCTGAGGTGGCCTCATCGAACAGGAAAATCGCCGGTTTCTTGAGCAGGGTGCGGGCGATTGACACGCGCTGCTTTTCGCCGCCCGACAGTTTCAAGCCGCGCTCGCCGACCATGGTTTGGTAACCGTCCGGTTGCGCCATCACGAACTCATGGATACGGGCCAGGCGGGCGGCCTGTTCGACCTCCGCCGGGCTGGCCGAGGGCTGGCCATAGGCGATGTTGTAATAGATGGTATCGTTGAACAGCACGGTGTCCTGGGGAACGATGCCAATGGCCTGGCGCAGGCTGTCCTGGCTGACTTGGCGGATATCTTGGCCGTCAATTTCGATCGCGCCGCCGGCGATGTCGTAAAAGCGGAACAACAGGCGCGAGAGGGTTGATTTACCGGCCCCCGACGGCCCGACGATGGCCACCGTGCGGCCGGCCGGCACCTCGAAGGAGATGTCTTTGAGGATTGGCCGGTCGGGCCGGTAATGAAAGCTGACGTCGCGAAAGACGATCCGCCCGCCGGTCACTTCGAGGGCCGGCGCCGACGCCGCGTCGACAACCTCCAACGGCTCGTCGATCAAACGGAACATGGCCTCCATGTCGGTCAGCGACTGTTTGATTTCGCGGTATACGAAGCCCAGGAAGTTGAGCGGCAGGTAAAGCTGGATTAAGTAAGCGTTGACCATCACGAAATCGCCGACGGTCATGACCCCGGCGCGCACGTCGATGGCCGCCATGATCATGATGACGGTCAAGCCAATGGCGATAATCGCCGCCTGGCCGATGTTCAGCAGCGAGAGCGACGTCTTGTTTTTGACCGACGCCGTTTCGTAGCGTCTCAACGCGTCGTCGAAACGAGACGCTTCATGACCCTCGTTGCTGAAATACTTCACCGTTTCGAAATTCAGCAGGCTGTCGATGGCCTTGGTGTTGGCGGCCTGGTCCGAACGGTTCATTTCACGTCGGAATTTCAGTCGCCATTCGGTGACCAGCATGGTGTGGGCGACGTAGGCGCCGATTGCCGCCAGGGTGACCAATGTGTACCAGACGTCAAACAGCGCCCACAGAACCACCGCCACCAAAATGATCTCGATGATCGTCGGCACGATGTTAAGCAGCATGAAGGACAAAACGAACTCGATGCCCTTGACGCCGCGTTCAATGACCCGTGATAGGCCGCCGGTCTGCCGGTCCAAGTGAAAACGCAGGGACAGGCGATGCAAATGGCGAAAAGTCGAAAGCGCGATGACGCGCATGGCGCGCTGGGCCACGCGCGCGAAAAAAAACTCGCGCAGTTCCAGGAAGGTACGGTCGGCCATCCGCGCCAGGCCATAGAACAACAGGATCGCGACCAGCGCCGTCAACACCGCGTCGACATCGTTGGTCAGCATGTCGACCGCTTGTTTGTAGAAGTAAGGCACCGACACCGCCGCCGCCTTGGCGATGGCCAGGCAAGCGATGGCGGCGACCACCCGTAGGCGCAGGTCCCCGCGATCCCGCGGCCAGAGGTAGGGAAGCAATGTGGCCAGTGTGCCAAGGTCGCCTTTCACCGTCTTACCGGCGAATGAGAGGGGTTCGCCGGCGCCGCCATGTCCGCTCATCCGATACCTCGCGCGTGCTCTGGCAACGCCATATGGTCGCCGCCCGCGGGTTATCAAGGGATTATGCCGGGGCGCCGGCTTGTGCTTCGCGGTGGCCGCCGTATGATATCCGCCAATGGGGCGTGTCAAATGACCCCGCGTGACAGGGAGACGGGCGATGCCGTTTGATTATTGTGATGTTTTGCGGGCCGATCTGCCGGGGCCGGCCGGTCGCTGGTCGGGTTTTCCAGCGCATAATTTCGTAGGCGGACATATGGACGCCGACCACGTGCCGGTTGAGGACTTGATCGCCGCCCTGACCAACGCCCTCCAGCGCGAGGGGAAAAACCTGGCGACTTATAATTTACGGACGGGCCCCTTGGGCTATCGCCCGCTGCGCGAGTTCATCGCCGGCGCGCTCAAGGCGCGGGCGGCGATGGCGGTCGATCCCGATGAAATTCTGATCACCTCCGGGTCGTTGCAATCGATGGACTTGGTTAACCAGATGATGCTGTCGCCGGGCGACACCGTGGTCCTCGAGCAAGCCACCTATGGCGGCGCGATCACCCGGCTCCAGGCCCGCGGCGCTCATCCGGTGGGGGTCGCCCTCGACGAGGACGGCATGCGCATGGACGCCCTGGAGGAGACCTTGACGCGGCTTGCCGGCGAGGGGCGGACGCCGAAATTCATTTACACCATCCCGACCGTGCAAAACCCGACCGGCACGGTCATGCCGGTGGCCCGCCGAGAACGCATGTTGGCTCTGGCCGACCGCTTTGGCGTCGCGATTTTCGAGGATGACTGCTACGCCGATTTGCTGTGGGAGGGGGAGCGGCCGCCGGCCATTTACGCTCTCGATGACGGCCGGCGGGTGCTGTACTGCGGCTCGTTCTCAAAATCCATCGCGCCGGCCCTGCGGCTGGGCTATGTGGTCGCCGATTGGGGCGGCCTATCGCGCCTGGTCGCGCTGAAAACCGATGCCGGCACCGGCGCCTTGGAACAACTGGCGCTGGCCGACTATTGCGCGCCCCATTTCGACGATCATGTCAGCCGCGCCACCGCTAGCTTAAAACGCAAACACGATGTGATGGTCGAGGCGCTGATCGCCGAGTTCGGCACGGCCGCCGAGTTTGCCCCCGCCAAAGGTGGCATTTTCCTGTGGATCAAACTGCCCGAGGGGGTCGACACCGGCAAATTGGCGGCCGCCGCCGGCGCCGAGGGGATCAGCTTGAACCCGGGCGCCGAATGGACCGTCGACGGCGATGATCATCGCCATTGGATGCGGCTTTGCTTCGGCCATCCAACGCCGGAGGAAATTGTCGAGGGGGTCGCCAAATTGGCGCGGATTTGTCACCGTGAGTTCGGCGTGCCAACGACCGGCGGCAATCTATTGCGCGGCTAAATACGCGTATTGAGAAGGAGAAGGACCATGGCACAGGTGGACATTGAACCGGGCGACGGTGTCGGCGCCTATATTCACGGCATTGATTTGGCGCGCGATTTGAAGGATGGCGTGGTCGCCGATCTCCGCCAGGCGCTGGGCGATTACGGGGTGTTGTTTTTCCGCGACCAGAATTTGGCGCCGGAAGACCACATCGCCATGGCCGAGTGTTTCGGCAAGATCAATGTCAACCGCTTCTTCGGCCAGGTCGACGGCCATCCACAGATCGCCGAGGTCCGCAAAGAACCCGATCAGCGCAGCAATATCGGCGGCAATTGGCACACCGACCACAGCTACGACCAAGAGCCGGCGATGGGTTCGATCCTGGTCGCGCGCGAACTGCCTAACCGTGGCGGCGACACGGTCTTCGCCAATATGTACGCCGCCTTCGACAGCCTGTCGCCGGGTCTGCAGGAAACTTTAAGCGGCCTTCGCGCGGTCCATTCCAGTCGCCATGTGTTCGGCGATAAATCGCGCTATGACAAGGCCAATTCGGACCTCGCCGGGCGGCTTGGCAACACCGATGCGGCGGTGCAGGATTCAGTCCATCCGGTGGTCATCCGCCATCCGATCAGCGGGCGTCGGGCGCTTTATGTCAATCGCGGCTTCACCATCCGTTTCGACGGTTGGACGGCCGAGGAAACCCAACCGTTGTTGGATTACCTGGTGCGCCACGCGACCCGCCCGGAACATATTCACAAATTCCATTGGCGGCCCGGTTCGGTGGCGTTTTGGGACAATCGGGCGACTTGGCACTACGCCATCAACGATTATCATGGTCAGCGCCGGTTGATGCATCGGATCACGGTCGAGGGGGTTGCGCTCGCCGCTTGAGGTGGTCGGGGCGGCTATCGCGGATAAGGGGAAGGCGGAGATGGTTGATGTGAAAAGCGAGGTTGCGGGACGGGTCTGGCAGATTGTCGCCGGCGAGGGCGAAACGGTCGCCGCCGACGACCCGATCGTGATCTTGGAATCGATGAAAATGGAAATCCCGGTGCTGAGCCCGGTGGCCGGCACAGTCACCCGCTTGGCGGTTGGCGAAGAGGATATGCTCGACGAGGAGCAATTGGTCGCCGAGGTCACGCCGGCCGGCTGACGGCGGCGCCCCACCCTGCTAATCGGTCCATAAAACGCCATTGATCGGCGACCGAGACCTTGTGTTTCGGCCATGGTTTCCCATATCCGAAGCGTTCTTTTGTCAATCCTACTCGAGGGTGTGTGTCCACCATGGCAGCCGAAAAACGTGCCTTCCAAGCCGAAGTCAGCAAACTCCTTCATATTGTCGCCAATTCGCTTTACAGCGAACGCGAGGTTTTCCTGCGAGAGTTGATCTCGAATGCCTCGGACGCTTGCGACAAGCTGCGTTATCTCGCGCTGACGGCGCCCGAACTGGCCGCCGACGACAGCGATTACCGAATCACCTTGACGGTCGATAAAGCGGCTAAGAGCCTGACCATCGCCGACAACGGCGTGGGGATGAGCGGCGAGGAAATGGAGGCCAATCTCGGCACCATCGCGCGCTCGGGCACGGAGTCCTTCGTTGCCGACTTAAAGGACGAGGCGGCCAAGGACCACAGCCTGATCGGGCGGTTCGGCGTCGGTTTTTATGCCGCCTTCATGGTCGCCGACAAGGTCGAGGTCTTGAGCCGTAAGGCCGGCGGCGAGGGGGCCGCGGCTTGGTCCAGTGACGGGCTGGGCGAATATGAAATTGGCCCCGCCGAAAAGGCCGAGCGTGGCACCGTTATCACTTTGCATTTGAAGACTGACGCCGAGGAATTCCTAGAGGATCAACGGCTCCGCCATATCGTCAAAACCTATTCCGATCATATTTCGATCCCGATCGTGCTGATCACCCCGCCGGAGGACGATGACGCCGCGCCGGGCAGCGAGACCCTGAACCAGGCCTCGGCGCTCTGGACACGGCCAAAAAACGAGATCGAGGAAAACCAATACACCGAGTTTTACCACCATGTCGCCCACGCCTTCGACGATCCGTGGTTGACCGTCCATTGGCGCGCCGAGGGGGTGATTGAATACGCCGCCCTGTTGTTCGTACCTGGCCAGCGCCCCTTCGACCTGTTTCACCCGGACCGTAAAAACCGCCTTAAGCTCTATGTCAAACGAGTGTTCATCACCGATGACTGTGAGGAATTGGTGCCGTCCTGGCTGCGCTTCGTGAAGGGGGTTGTCGATTGCGAGGACCTGCCCCTCAACGTCAGCCGTGAAATGCTGCAAAACAACCCGGTGCTGGCCAAAATCAAATCCGGCTTGGTCAAACGGGTGCTCTCCGAACTATCCAAAAAAGCCGACAAGGCGCCGGAGGAATACGCTGGCTTTTGGGACAATTTCGGCGCCGTGCTGAAAGAAGGGCTGTACGCCGATGGCGATGAGCACCGCGATACCTTGTTGTCGTTGACGCGCTTCAAATCGACCGACGGCGACGGTTTGGTTAGCCTGGCCGAATATGTGGCGCGCATGAAACCGGGTCAGGACTCGATTTACTACATCACCGGCGAAAACCATGAAGCGGTCGCCGCTTCGCCGCATTTGGAGGGCTTTAAGGCGAAGGGCGTCGAAGTGTTGTTGCTGTCCGACCCGATCGATGATTTTTGGATCTCGGCGATGTTTGACGGTTTTGAGGGCAAGGCTTTTAAATCGGCCACCCGCGGCGGCACCGACCTGTCCAAAATCGGTGCCGATACGGAAGACGCGGAGAAGGAAAAAGACGCCGCCAAGGAGGATGCCGACAAGGTCGGCGAAACCGAATTGGCGCCCTTTATCGCTAGTTTGAAACTGGCCCTCAGCG
This sequence comes from Nisaea sp., assembly GCA_002694075.1. Lineage (GTDB taxonomy): Bacteria > Pseudomonadota > Alphaproteobacteria > Thalassobaculales > Thalassobaculaceae > TMED26. The sequence goes on along the minus strand of NZLB01000137.1, from coordinate 267 downwards.
ATAGCGTCAAGGATGTCCGCGAATCCGAACGGTTGACCGACAGCGCCTGCGTTCTGGTCGCCGATGAAGGCGATATGGACATTCACCTGGAACGCATGTTGCGCCAGCACCAACAGGTGAAAGAGGCCGCCCCGCGGGTGCTGGAGATCAATCCCAAGCATGGCTTGATCAAAGCGTTGGCGGCCGGGGTCAAGGCCGGCAAAAGCGGCATGGAACTGGAGGACGCGGCGTTCTTGCTGCTCGATCAGGCGCGCATCGTCGAGGGCG
>NZLB01000136.1 GCA_002694075.1 Nisaea sp. | reverse complement strand
GAACAGGTCTATCGCTCAACCTTGCCGGCCTTGACCCTGACCCTGGTGGTGGTCGCCCACATGATGCGCATGACGCGCGCTTCGATCATCAACCTGCTGGCCAGCGCCTATATCGAAATGGCCCATCTCAAGGGCTTGAGGCCGTGGCGTATCATCATCCGCCACGCCCTGCCCAACGCTTTAGCGCCGATCATCAATGTGATTATCATCAACCTCGCCTATTTGATCGTCGGCGTGGTCATTGTCGAAGTGGTTTTCGTTTATCCCGGGCTCGGCCAGCTGCTGGTGGACTCGGTGTCGAAACGCGACTTGCCGGTGGTCCAGGGTGCCAGCCTGCTGTTCGCGATGACCTATGTGCTGCTCAACCTGACCGCGGATGTTCTGTCGATCCTGACCAATCCGCGCTTGCTGCATCCGAGGTGAGGGGCGCGCGATGACCGGTTTCGCTAAATTCATCGCCGCCGCGCCGTGGACCGCGCGCATCGGACTAGTGATCATTTGCGGCTATACCGTCGCCTTTCTGTTCGCCCCGTGGCTGGCCCCGTTCGGCGAGACCGAATTGGTCGGCGACGCTTATATGCCGTGGGATGACAAACATATCCTGGGCACCGACAATGTCGGCCGCGACATGCTTTCGCGCCTGATCTACGGCGCCCGCAACACCATTGGCATCGCCCTGGTGACCACCGCCCTGGCTTTCGTGGTCGGCGTCATCGCGGGCTTTTTGGCGGCCACCGTCGGCGGCTGGCTGGACCAGGCGTTCAGCCGCCTGGTCGATATTCTGATGGCCATTCCGGGGATCATCTTCGCGCTGCTCCTGCTGACCATTTTCGGGTCCACCCTGTGGGTGGTGATCCTGGTCATCGCCACCGTCGAAGGCACCCGCGTGTTCCGCCTGGCGCGGGCGGTCGGCCAAAGCATCGTGGTCTTGGATTATGTCGAGGCGGCGCGGATCCGCGGCGAGGGGCTCGGCTGGATCATGCTACGCGAGGTGCTGCCGAACGCGATCCCGCCGCTGGCCGCCGAATTCGGCCTGCGCTTTTGCTTCGTTTTTCTGTTCCTCGCCGGGCTCAGCTTTCTCGGTCTCGGCATTCAGCCGCCGACCGCCGATTGGGGCAGCATGGTCAAGGAAAACGCCACTTTGATCAGCTATGGCGACATCACCCCGCTGTTGCCGGCCGGCGCCATCGCCCTGCTCACCGTTGGGGTCAATTTCCTGGTCGATTGGTTCCTCCATAAGACCGCCGGCCTGCGCGACGACTTGTGAGTTGGAGACCGCCATGTCACGCCTTTTGACCATCTCCCACCTGCAGATCGAAGGCCACCAGGAAGGCGCCTGGCAGCCGATCGTCAGCGACGTCTCGCTCACTCTCGAACGGGGCGAGGTGCTGGGGTTGATCGGCGAATCGGGCGCCGGCAAATCGACCATCGGCATCGCCGCCATGGGCTATACCCGGCCGGGCTGCCGGATCGTCGGCGGCGACATCACCTTTGACGGCGTCGATCTGCGCGCCGCGTCGGCGGAGACTTTGCGCCAATTGCGCGGGGCGCGGATCGCCTATGTCGCGCAAAGCGCGGCAGCGGCCTTCAATCCGGCCCATCGCCTAATGCAGCAATATTGCGAAACGCCGGTAACCCACGGCGTGATGGGCGCGGGCGACTCGGCCGCCAATGGCCGCGAGATATTCGCCAAATTGGAGCTTCCCGACCCGGACAGTTTCGGCGCGCGCTATCCGCACCAGGTCTCGGGCGGCCAATTGCAGCGCGCGATGGTCGCCATGGCGATGTCATGCCAGCCCGATTTGATCGTTTTCGACGAGCCGACCACGGCCCTTGACGTGACCACCCAGATCGAGGTGCTGGCGGCCATCAAAGAGGCCATTCGGCTGTATAACTCGGCGGCCATTTACATCAGCCACGACCTGGCGGTGGTCGCCCAAATCGCCGACCGGGTGATGGTCCTGCGCCATGGCCGGGAGGTCGAAAGCGGCGCCACCGGTCCGCTGATCGACAACCCGCGCGAAGACTACACCGCCGCCCTCCTGTCGGTGCGCAAGGGCCAGGGCGAGAAAATCGCGCCGGCTGAGGATCGCGAATTGCTGCGCGTCGACGGCGTGTCGGCGGCCTATGGCAACGGCGTCACCGTGCTTGACGACGTCAGCCTGTCGGTGCGGACCGGCAAAACCGTCGCCGTGGTCGGCGAGTCGGGCAGCGGCAAATCGACCCTGGCGCGCGTCATCACCGGCCTGCTACCGCCTTTCAAAGGCCAGATCGCCTTCCAGGGCGAAACCTTGGCGCCCTCCTATAAACAACGCGCCAAGGACCAGTTGCGCCATTTACAGATGATCTACCAAATGCCCGATGTGGCGGTGAACCCACGGCAAAAGGTACGCGATATCATCGGCCGGCCGCTGACCTTTTATTATGGCTTGCGCGGCGACGCCAAACGCGCCCGCGTGGACGCTTTGCTGGACATGATCGAACTGGGTCCCGCCTATGGCGACCGGCTGCCCGCGGAACTTTCCGGCGGCGAGAAACAGCGCGTGTGCATTGCCCGCGCCCTGGCCGCCGAGCCGGAATTGATCATTTGCGACGAGGTCACCTCGGCCCTCGACCAATTGGTCGCCGAGGGTATTTTGAAACTACTGCAGGAATTGCAGAACGATTTGGGCGTGTCCTATCTGTTCATCACCCATGACCTGGCGACGGTCAAAGCGATCTCGGATGAGATCGTGGTGATGTACCAGGGCGAAATCGTCGAACAGGGGCCGCGTGACGCGATTTTGACGCCACCGCACCACGATTACACCGAATTGCTGCTGTCCTCGGTGCCGGAGATGCGCACCGACTGGCTGGACGGCGTGCTCGCCCAGCGGCGGGCCGCCGGTTAAACTCCAAGGAAGGTCGCCATGACCCGCGTGGTGTCGCGTTTTCCCCGACCGGTCCGCGAGATCGAGAACCTCTTCATTCCGCTGCCCGACGGCTGCCGTTTGGCCGCCCGCCTGTGGATGCCGGCGGATGCCGACCGCGACCCGGTGCCGGCGATCTTGGAGTACCTGCCCTATCGCAAGCGCGACGGCACGGCCGCGCGCGACGCTCTCACCCACCCCTATTTCGCCGGCCATGGCTATGCCGCCGTGCGCGTCGACATGCGTGGCAACGGCGATAGTGACGGCTTGATGTGGGACGAATATCTAAAACAAGAACAAGACGACGCCCTGGCCGTCATCGCCTGGCTGAGGGACCAGCCCTGGTGCACCGGCCGGGTCGGTATGATCGGCATTTCCTGGGGCGGCTTCAACGGTCTGCAGGTGGCGGCACGAGCGCCGGAAGGCCTCGACGCGGTGGTCACCATCGCCTCCACCGTCGACCGCTATGGCGATGACATCCACTACAAGGGCGGCTGTTTGCTGCTCGAGAACTTCGGCTGGTCGGCGGTCATGCAATCCTATTCCTCGCGGCCGCCGGACCCGGCGGTGGTCGGCGCGCGTTGGCGCGACATGTGGCTGGAACGCCTTAACCATCAGCCGTTGTTGATCGAAAACTGGCTGGCCCATCAGCGTCGCGACAGCTTTTGGAAACATGGCTCGGTGGCCGAGGATTACGGCGCCATCAAAGCCGCCGTGTTGACCGTGGGCGGCTGGGGCGATGGCTATCGCAACACCATGGACCATTTGGTCCGCAACCTGACCGCGCCGGTCAAGGCGATTGCCGGGCCCTGGGTCCACAAATACCCGCATTTCGCCAAACCGGCGCCGCAAATCGGCTTTCTCCAGGAATGCCTACGCTGGTGGGATCACTGGCTCAAGGACCGGCCGACCGGCGTTGCCGGCGACCCGGCTTTTCGGCTCTATGTGATGGCCGGGGCGCCGCCGCGCACCGATTACACCGAACGTTCCGGCCGCTGGATCGCCGAGACGACGTGGCCGTCGCCGGCGATCGCCCGCCGCCATTTTCACCTGGCCGATGGCGCGCTGTTGGACCGACCCGCGGCCAATCCGGCGGCCGCCACGGCGACCCTCCGGTCGCCGCACACCACCGGGCTGGCCAGCGGCGAATACAGCAGTTTCGGCGGCGCCGGCGAATGGCCCGGCGACCAGCGGATCGACGACGCCGGGTCCCTGGTGTTCGACAGCGCGCCCCTGGCCGAAGACATCGACATCGTCGGCGGCGCCAATTTCACCGTGACCCTCGCCAGCGACCGACCGCAAGCCAATCTGATTGTCCGCTTGGGCGATGTCGCGCCCGATGGCGCGGTTACCCGGATCACCTTGGGCATGCTCAACCTGTGCCATCGCGGGGGCCATGAAACGCCGCGGCCGCTGACGCCGGGCGCCGCCGTGACGGTCGCTGTGCCACTCGACCAAATGGCCTATCGCCTGGCCGCCGGCCACCGCCTGCGGTTGTCCCTGTCGACGCAGTATTGGCCATTCATCTGGCCGTCGCCCACCGCGCCAACGCTGACCCTCGAGGTCGCCGGGGCGGTTTTGGACCTGCCGGTGCGCGACCCGGGCGCGCCAAGCCCGCCGGTAACGTTTCCACCGGTGGAAACCGCGCCGCCACAGAACCTGGAGGTCCACCGCGCCGCCAGCACCCGCCGCCAGGTCCGCATTGACCAGGTGAGCGGAGTGACCACACTGGAGGTCGCGGACGACAGCGGTCTGGCCACCGACCGTGACACCGGTCTGACCACCGGCGCCGCGGTGCGCGAGGTTTACACCATCCATCCCGACGACCCGCTGTCGGCACGGGTCGAGATTTGGCGGCGTCAGCATTTGTCGCGCGACGGTTGGCGGGTCGAGACCGAGACCCACGCCCAAATGACGGCCGACGCCGACAGCTTTTTCATCACAGGCGATTTACGCGCCTTTCAGAACGGCGCCCTTGTGACGACACGCGACTGGCGCAGTCGCCACCGCCGCGATTTCGTGTAACCGCGGGCGGGCCGGCAGCAAACCGCGGCCGGCCTTGCCGCACCGTGGCCGGCGGGCTACCGTGACATCGTCGATCCCCCCTGCCTGGAGTTTCCCCCCATGCCCACGCCCCTTCGCCAGCAAATCGCCGCGTCCGAAATTGTCATCGCGCCCGGTGTGTTTGACGCCTTCAGCGCCATGATGGCCGCCAAGGCCGGCTTTTCGGCGGTCTATGTGACCGGCGCCAGTATCGCCTACACCCGCCTCGGGCGGCCGGATATTGGCCTGGTGTCGATGAACG
>NZLB01000135.1 GCA_002694075.1 Nisaea sp. | reverse complement strand
CCACCCGGCTGCGCCAAGCGATCGCCACCGTCAGGCGGGGGGCGGTGGCCTGGAATTGGCGCCGCCAGGCCGCCGTCCGCGCTGGGTTGGCGCGCAGATAGGGGGCTTTGCGCGGCTCGTTGCCGCCGCGCCCGCCAAGCATCAAGTCCAAGCTGCCGACCTCGCAGTGCAGGTCGGGTGGATCGGCCGGGTCGAGCCAATGATAGTGGCCGACTTTACCCTCGCCGCCGTCACGGCGGTGGTGGGGGCCGACATCGGCGCGCGGGAACGATCGGCGGTAGATGGGCACCAGGCGCGGATCGCATTCGATGGTGAGTCGCCGCACCCGCGCCAAGGTCGCCGGAATATCGACGGCATACATGATTTCGTCGCCGATGCCTTGTTCGCTGCAAATCAACAGGTGATGGCGGTCAAGCGCCTCGCCCTGCCAGCGCGCCGGTACGCCGTGGCGAGTGACATTGCCGGATTTGCGGAGGCGCGCCTCGTAATGTCGCCGCCCCCGCGCGAGCTCGCCGGCCATGAACAGAAACAAGGCTAGGCGGGATTCGATCTGGGCGCTGTCCGGGGCCATCGCGTGCGCCCGTTCGGCCGCCGCGACGGCGGCCGCCACGTCACCGCGCCAAGCCAAGCATTCGGCCTGACCGAGATGGGCATTGGCGTGGGACGGCGCGATGATCGCGCCGAATCGGAAATAACGTTCCGCCCGGTCAATATTGTGGCTGCCAAAGGCCACGTAGCCTAGGCGGTTCAGCGTTTCTGGGTCGGACAATTCCAGGATCGCCGCGCGCGTCAGGGCGCGGCGGGCCAGGTCAAGATGTTCGGCCTGTTGGGCGATCAAGCCCAGTTCTCGCCACGGGATATGGCGCGCCGGCGCTGTCCGGATGGCGCGGGTGGCGTGGGCGATGGCCGCCTTCCAGTCAGCGGCCGCCGCCGCCGCGTGGCTGGCGCGAAGGCGGGCTACTTGGGCGTTATGGCTGGCCGCGTAATGATCGGGCTCAATCGTCATCACCCGCTCGAACGCATGGGCGGCGGCGGTGACGTGGTTGCCATGGTTGAGCAGAAGGCCCAGTCGAAGGGCCACACCGATGCTGGCCGGCGCGAGCACCAATGCGCGGCGACACAAGACCGCCGCGGCATCCAGGCGGCCGGCTTGGGTGGCCACCGCGCTGGCCCGGCGGAGGGCGTCGAGTTGATCCGGCAAAATCGCTAAAATCGCGTCGCAGATTTCCGCCGCCCCGGCCAGGTCGCCAGCCTGATGGGCTGTCTTGGCCTTGGTCAACATCGCTTGCAGATTTTGATCGCGCATGCGGGATACGCTCCGTTGGCGGCGTCAGTGGTTCAACGGGCCGCGCGGCTTTCGCGCAGCGTGATATAGATTCCGCTGGCGACGATAATGGCCGCGCCAAGCCAACTCGCCGCGCTCGGCAAATCGCCGTAAATCCAGTAGGTCAAGATTACCGCAATCACCAGTTGGGCGTAATTAAAAGGGGTGATAATCGACACTTCGGCGTGTTGAAAGGCGCGGATGACGAAGAAATGACCGGTGCCGCCGATACAGCCAATGGCGATGAACATGGCCAGATCGACAAGGCCGTCCGGCGTGGTCCAAAACCAGGGCAGGGCGATCGAGGTGACCACCGTGCCGACCACCGCGGTATAGGTGATCGCGGTTTCGGCGTTGTCGCCACCCGCCGCCCAGCGGGTGAGCAATTGATAACCGGCATAGCAGGTGGCCGAGGCCAGCCCGACGAACATCGCCCAATGCGCCTCTTCGCCGCCCGGCCGGAGGATGATGGCGGCGCCGACCAGGCCGGCCATCACCGCCAGTAGGCGTCGTGGCCCAACTTTTTCGCCCAACAGCGGAATCGCCAAGACCGTGGCGATTAGCGGGGCGGTGAAGTTGATCATGCTGGCGGTCGGCACCGAGATATAGTTCAGTCCAAAGAAGAAACAGATGGTCGAGCCGAATAGCAGAGACGACCGACAAATCTGCGCCACTGGCCGGCGCGCGACGAACAGCGACAGACCGCGGCGCGGCAAAAACAGCAAACTGACGAACAGGAAATGGCCAAAATATCGAGCCCACACCAACTGCACGGTGGCGTGATCGGTCGACAGCACCTTCACCATGATGTTCATGAAGGGGAACATGTTGACCGCGATGAGCATGTACATGATGCCGCGCAAGGTGTCGTTGTGATGCCAGCGCGCGGGTGGCGGGGTAGAGGTCATACTCATTTAATTGCCCGCTTTCGCCGAAACGGTCAACGACCGTCACACGCGCCGCCGCCAGCGGTGACAGTCAGCCCACTTCAGCGTATGGTGGCGTTTCTGTTCACGTGCCCGAAGACTGGTCATGCACGCCCTCGACGCCACCGAAATCATCACCCACGCCAACACCTTCGTCGGTAACTGGACGCCGGACCCCGGCGGCTGTCACGTGGTGGTGGTCGGTAATGAAAAGGGCGGCACCGGCAAGTCGACCACGGCCTTGCATGTGATTGTCAGCTTATTGCGCCAGGGCCGGCGGGTGGCGTCGGTCGATCTCGACGCCCGGCAATGGAGCCTGAGCCGGTACTTCACCAATCGGGCGGCGACCATCAAGGCGGAAAACCTGGATTTGCCGCTGCCCGATCATTGGCGCATCAGGCCAAGCGAAGCCGACCACCGCGACGCCGCCGAGGCCGAAGAGCGGGAGCGTTTCCAGCGAACGCTCGCGGCGCTCCGGCAACGGGCCGAGGTGATCGTCATCGATTGCGCCGGCGGCGAACGTCACCTCGGTCGTCTGGCCCACGCCGCCGCCGATACCCTGATCACCCCGCTCAACGATAGTTTTGTGGATTTCGATTTGTTGGCCCATTTCGACCCGCGCACGGGCCGTGTCGGCGGACCCAGCGTTTATGCCGAATTCGTTTGGGAATGTCGCAAGACACGGGCCGCCGAGGGCGGCAAAGCGATTGACTGGGTGGTCCTGCGCAATCGCTTGTCCCATGTCGACACACGCGACAAGCGCCGCATCGGCGCCGGTTTGGAGGCTCTGTCGGCGCGGATCGGTTTTCGCTTGGCGCCGGGCCTGAGCGAGCGGGTGATTTACCGCGAGCTTTTCACCCGCGGCCTGACCATGCTGGACCTGCGCAAGCTGACCCCGATCGGCAACATGCGGATGTCCGATTTGGCGGCACGCCAAGAGGTGCGGGCCATGGTCGAGGCGCTCAGCCTGCCGCCGGCAGGCGAGTACACGCCGCCCGCGCAGGGATAAGGGTAGGGGTTAACGGCGGCCAAACAAACGCTCGATATCGGCCAGTTTCAATTCGACATAGGTGGGCCGGCCATGGTTGCACTGGCCGGAATGCGGCGTCGCTTCCATTTGGCGTAGAAGCGCGTTCATCTCCGCCGGCGACAGCCGCCGGCCGGCCCGAACCGCGCCGTGACAGGCCATGGTCCCACAGATGTCGGCGAGTTTGTCACGCACCGCCAAAGCTTCGCCCATTTCGGTCAATTCATCGGCCAAATCACGCACCAAGCCTTGCACGTCGCTGTCACCGATTGCCGCCGGCACTTCGCGCACGACCACCGCGCCGGCACCAAAACCCTCCAGTACCAGGCCGATATCGGCCAATTCGTTCTGGCGCTGGACCAGCCGGTCCACCGCCGGTTCGTCCAGTTCGACGACTTCGGGAATCAAAAGGATTTGCCGCTTAATGCCATCGGCTGCCATCGCCGCTTTCATGTCCTCGTAAACTAACCGCTCATGGGCGGCGTGTTGATCGACGATGACAATGCCGTCGGCGCTTTGGGCGACGATATAGGTGGCGTGGACCTGGGCCCGTGCCGCGCCCAGGGGATAATCCACCGGCGTCTCGTCGCCGGCCGGCGCCGCCGCCGCCGGCGCCGCCTCCAGGGCCGGCAACTGTCCGACCGGTGGGGGCGCCTGGTAGAGGGCGCCGCGCTCGCGCAGACCGGGGCCCGGATGGTGCCGCGCCCCGCCGGTGGCCCATGGTGTCGGGCCGGTGGGCGGGGCCGTGGCGGGGCGGAGGGCACCGAGCGCGGCGGTCGAGGCCGAGGTGGCGCTGCGGTGGCCGGCGTCGGCCAGCGCCTGCTTTAAGGCGCCGACGATCAAGCCGCGCACCATGCCTGGCTCGCGAAAACGCACTTCGGTCTTGGCCGGATGCACATTGACGTCGACCTGGGTCGGCGGCAGGTCGATGAACAGGGCCAATAACGGGTGGCGGTCATGGGCCAGGAAATCCATATAGGCGCCGCGCACCGCGCCAAAGAGCTGCTTGTCGCGCACCGGCCGGCCATTGACAAAAAAGAATTGATGGCTGGCGGTGCGGCGGTTGAGCGTCGGCAGACCGATATAGCCAGTGAGGGTGATATCCTCGCGCTGGGCATCGACGCGCAAGGCGTTGGCGGCGAAATCACGACCCATGATTTGGCTCAGCCGGTCCAAGCGGCGCGCGAATAAATCGCCGGTGGTGGCGCCAAGGCGCACCGCCACCCGCTGGCCGTCGGACAGTGAAAAAGCGATTTCCGGATGGGCCATCGCCAAGCGATGGATGACATCGACGGCGTGGCCGAACTCGGTGCGCGCGGCTTTCAGGAATTTTAGCCGTGCCGGGGTCGCGAAAAACAGGTCTCGGACCTCGACCGTGGTGCCCGGTTCGGCCGCCGCCGGTGCCGGCGGCGTTACCGCCCCGCCGGCGACCGCCAAGCACCAGGCGGTATCGGCCTCGGCCGGGCGGCTGGTCAGGGTCAGGCGGCTGACCGCGCCAATCGACGGCAGGGCCTCGCCACGAAATCCCAGGCTGCGAATGTCCAGTAAATCCTCGCCCGGCAGTTTCGAGGTGGCGTGCCGCTCAACCGCCAAGGTCAGGTCCGCCGGCGCCATGCCGTGGCCGTCGTCGGTGACCGAAATCAGCGCACGTCCGCCGTCGCGCATGACCACATCGATACGCTTGGCGCCGGCGTCTACGGCGTTTTCAACCAATTCCTTGACCGCGCTGGCCGGCCGCTCCACCACTTCGCCGGCGGCGATGCGATTGACCAGGGTGTCGGGAAGACGGCGGATCATGGCCGACATAAGCGCCTCATTCGGTAACGCCAAGATAGGCGCGGGCCCGCATTTTGCCGTCCTCAACCGCCGGTTGGCCGAAGGCGTCGACGCCCCACAGATCGGCGGTGATGAGAGTTTCCAGCATGAAATGCATGAACAAGGCGCCCAGTGTTTGCGGCGACGCGGCGTCGGCGGCGATCACCCGCACCGGCCGGCCATGGGCGGTAAGGCTGTCGATTGTTCCGCGCTGCGAGGCGCGCATCAAATCACCCATTGTCCGGCCCGTCAGATAGGCCAACCCCGTGTGCAAATGGTCGGGCAACAGCGCGGCGTCATGGCCACTTTCGCCGCTCGCGTGGTTGCCGGTGATAATGGTGAAAAACTTATTACGCGGGCCGTCCAGGTAAAGTTGCAATTGACTGTGTTGGTCGACGGTCCCAAGCGCGTCGATCGGGGTTGTTCCCTGACCATCCTTGCCCAAGCTCTCGGCCCATAGCTG
>NZLB01000134.1 GCA_002694075.1 Nisaea sp. | reverse complement strand
GGCCGCTCACCAGAGAGCGCTGCCGTCGGTGGTTGAGACATGGGCGCTGACCACCTTCCACCCGTCTTCCGGAAAGCGCACGAAGGTTTGGCTTTGACGCCCGACCAACTCCTTGCCGCGCACCTTGAAGACCAGATTGACGGTGGCGAAATCGCGCCCCAGGGTCAAGATATCCAGGCGTAGACGTTTTTCCTTAATCCCGGGTCCCGCCGGCCGCGCCACGCGGTGGGCGTGAATCTCGTCGAAGCCGTAGCCATGCTCGTTCATGGCCAAGCGAATGGTGTGCGGCGACCGCCAGAACGTGGCGTCCAGCACGTCCACATCCTTGTCGATCAAAGCCTGCTCATAAGCTTCGAATTTTTCGCGAATTTCGGCCACAACCTCGGGGATATTGGGGGTCAGATCAGCCATCACGGGTCTCCAGTTTTTCGGCCAAGCGCACCAGGTCCATGTCATGGCCGGGGCTGGCCAGCAAGGACAGACCAACAGGCCGGCCGTCGTCGAGACGGGCGCCCGGCACGTTTATCTGCGGCAGGCCGGCCAATCCGCCATGGGCGCAAAGACACAAAATCTGCTCGCGCAGGGCATTTTGTTCGGTCAGGGGCAGGCCGGTGGGCGGCGCCGCGAAGGGGGTTGTCGGCATCGCCAAAACGGTGCCTGGCGGCACCAGATCATTGAGCCGAGCGCGCGCCTCGCGGCGCATCAGACCGGCCCATTGACGGTCGCTGTCGCTGACCAGCGATCCCATGATCAGGCCGCGCGCGACATTGAAGGCCAAGGGCGGGTTGTCCCGGTCAAGCCAATCGCGAAAGGTTTGCCAAGCCTCGGCGGGTTGCAGGGTCCGCTGGGCCCGCCCCCACACCGACAGGCCGGGCGGCGCCATCACCTCGTGGGCGACGCTCTCGACCACGCCGGCGAGCCGGTCGAGCAAGGGGGCAAGCGCCGCCCGAACCGCCGCCTCGGCGAAGCCGAAAGCGTCCCGGGCGACGACCAAGCGGCGCGGCGGCGTGCCACCCTCGTCCGCCAGCATGACCGCCGAGACCCGCGCGAAGGTGGCCGCGTCTCGCGCGAACCAGCCGGTGGTGTCGGAACTCGGCGCCTGCGCCATCATGCCGTCGAGGGGGAGGCGCCCATGGCTCGGCCGGATGCCGTAAAGCCCGCAAAAACTGGCCGGCACCCGCACCGAGCCGCCGGTGTCGGTGCCCAGCGCGGTATCGACCAGGCCGGCGGCCACCGCCGCCGCCGAACCGGAGGAGGAGCCCCCCGGCACATGACCGGGCGCGGCGCTGTTACGCGGCGTTCCGAAAAAGGCGTTTTCGCCGAGAATGCCGAGCGAAACCTCGTCGGTAATGGTTTTCCCGGCCAAATCGGCGCCGGCGCCAAGCAGACGTGCGACCGCCCAGGCGTGGGTCTCGGCCGGCGCGCTGTCGGCCGCCCAGGCCGGATTGCCGCCGCCGGTGACATGGCCGGCGACGTCGAACAAATCCTTTGCCGCGAAGCTGAGCCCACTAAGCGGCCCGCCGGGCACGCCCGCTTCGGTCGCCCGCGGCCCGGGCAGGAAGGCGTCAACAGGGTCGTCAATCATCGTCAAAGCCACCTCCCCTAAGTCAACTGGCCGCTGGCGGCGTGCAGGGTCGCCCACACATGCTCGGTTTCATTGAAGCTGCGCACCTTGATCGCCGGGCCATCGACCACGATGCGACTGATCGAGCCATTGTCGGCGCCATGGAAGCTAAAGGCACCCGCGCCGGTGGCGTGGGCCAGGATATGACCAATCACCCCGCCATGGACGACGGCGACCACCGTGGCGCCCGGATGGGCGGCGTGGATCCGGCCGAGGCCGGCGGTCACCCGCCGGTTGAGCGTCGCCCAATCCTCGGCGCCAGGGATCACATCCCAGCGCTGTTCAGCCTGCATTTGGTGATAGATCGGGTCGCCGGCAGCCGCCTTCATACGCAGCACGCCGCCCTCCCATTCGCCCAGCAGCACCTCACGCAAATCGGCCTCGATACACACCGGCAAGCCCAAATGATCGGCCAATGGCCGCGCCGTCTCTTGCGTCCGCCGCAAGCTGGTGGCGTAAATCGCGTGGATCGTCTCACGCGCGAGACGGTCGCGCACATGCAACGCCTGTTGGGCGCCATTGGGGTGCAGTTCGGGATCGCCGTGGCCATCGACCAAGGGAAACGGCCGGTCCGGCGTGGCCGCGCGCGATTCGCCATGACGCACCAACAGGATTTGGGTGGCGCCGGCCGGCGGTTGATAGCTGTGCTGGCGAAATTCTTGCTGGCCCGTTTCCTCGGCCATGGTCGCGCCTCCCGTAAATATTCTCCTAGCGCCCGCCATCATGGCCCGCCCGATGATGCGGCGCTTCGCGTTGACCGGATTACTCTAGCACCGCCGCGCGGCGGTTGTCGCCTGCCGCCAGGCGGCGGGGTGCCTGGGCCGGCCGGCGGAATGGGGCTAACGATCGCGCTCAATTCGCGCTATCTTCGCCGGCGATGCGTCGCCGGAGGGGCCGCCGTGGCCAGGCTTTTGCCGTTTATTTTTGTCGTCTTATGGGCCTCGGCCTTTGTCAGCAGTAAAATCATCGTCGCCGACGCCACGCCGTTCGCCGCGTTGACTCTGCGTTATCTCATCGTGAGCGCCGGGTTTTTAATCGTGGCGGCGATATGGCGCGAAAACCTGCGCGCCGCACCGGACGATATCGGCGCCGCCGCGCTGATCGGCGTGCTGTTCCATGGCGTCAGCATCGGCAGCGTTTTTTTCGCCGTCTCGGTCGGCCTGCCCGCCGGGATCGCCGCGCTGATCAACTCGATCCATCCGATTTTGACCAGCGCCTTGGCCGGCCCGTTGTTGGGCGAACGGGTCAGCCTCCGCCAATGGGTCGGGATCGTTTTAGGTTTCGGCGGTGTGGTTGTCGTCCTGGGCTTGGATGTCGGCGCCAACCTTCCGGCGGCCGGTGTGATGGCGGCGATAGCTGGGCTTTTCGCCCTAAGCGCCGCCACCTTGTGGCAGCGAAAACGCGCCAACCGCCTGTCCTTGACGGTCACCAATTTCTACCAAGCCGCCGCCGCCGGTCTGTTTCATCTCGCCGTCATGGCGCTGATCGAAACCCCGGCCATTACCGTCACCCTGCCCTTCGTGGTGTCCCTCGGCTGGCAGATCGTGGCGATTTCCTTCGGCGCCTTCACCATTTTGCTGATCCTGCTCAAGTCCGGCTCGGCCAGCCAAACCTCGGCGCTGTTTTTCCTGGTGCCGCCGGTGTCCATCCTGATGGCTTGGGTGCTATTGGGTGAAACCCTGACAACCGTCGACTTGATCGGTCTGGCGATCGCCACCATTGGCGTGTATTTGGCGACGCGTGGCACGCCGGCGAGATAAGCAGGCGCATACCATCGCCGCACAGTGCGCCACCGGATCACAAACCCAGCCGTCAGGGTGTGGGCTCGGGCAATTTACTTGACCCGGCGGCGTGAAGCTCTGTATGCAAAATCAAACTGGGGACGCACTCTTCATCCTAAGCACATCATCCAACACGCGATTCCAGCGCCGACCACGCGCTGGTTTGGAGGTCTGGGATGGGTAGGGTGATAACAGGCAACAGCGGATCACGCGCCAATGATCATCACCAAAACACCCTACCGGATCTCGCTTTTCGGCGGCGGCACCGACCATCCCAAATGGTTTCAACGCCATGGCGGGCAGGTGGTTGGGTTCGCCATCAGCAAATATATTTATATCTCGGTGCATCAGCCGCAGCGTTTCTATGACCATAACTATCGGGTGGTCTATGGCAAAACCGAGTTAACCGACAATATCGAGGATATCGAGCACCCGGTCGTACGCGCTGTCTTCAAACACTATCCGGTGAACGGCGGCGTCGACATGAACTATGTGGGCGAGTTACCGGCGCGCGCGGGCATGGGGTCAAGTTCCGCTTTCACGGTGGGATTGATCAACGCCGTCGAGCGCCTGCGAGGACATGCGCACAAGGGCATGGCGCTGGCCGAAAAAGCCATCGATCTGGAACAAAACATCCTTCAAGAGGCGGTTGGCTGCCAGGATCAAGTATGGTCGGCCACCGGCGGTTTTAACCGTCTGGTCTTCCATAAGGACGGTCGGATTGACCGACAGCCTTTGGAACTTCACCCGGACCATGCCGACAAAATACATGCGCATATGCTTTTGTTCTTCACCGGGGTCAGCCGCTTCGCCCACGAAATCGAGACCAAGAAGGTTCAAAATTTAGAGGCCAAGGCCGCGCAGATGAAAACCCTTTCCGATACCGTGGACGAGGCGATTAGATTGATGAGCGGCGACTGCGATATGGCGGCCCTCGGTGAGCTTCTGCATCACGGCTGGCAGGCAAAGAAAGCTTTGGATCCCGGGGTTTCCTCCCCCTTTATCGATGGCCTCTATGACGCGGCCCGTCACGCCGGCGCGTATGGCGGCAAAATTCTCGGCGCCGGTGGCGGTGGTTTCTTGCTGCTCATCGCCCCACCAGAAAGACACGCCGAAATCCGCCAAACACTGGCGCCATTGGTCGATGTCAGTTTTTCTTTTGACCACAGCGGCTCAAGCCTCGTTTATCGGCCAAGCGCCCCCTGACGCCAGCTTCCAGTCAGCGTGTCGCGCGGTCCGAAACCGGCGCGGGGTCCCGCTGTTGGGCGAGAAGTTGTTGCGCGGAAAGTACCTTCAGAAAATAAAAAAAGACCTCTTGATGGAACGTGAGAATTTCAGGCTTTATATTATGGTAATCCAAATAGAAAAAGTAGTCCTTTTTTCTCGCCCTGGTAAGTTTATTAATGCTACTCGCATCGTGAATTATGTAGGAAACGATAAGGCGGGTCGTATTGTT
>NZLB01000133.1 GCA_002694075.1 Nisaea sp. | reverse complement strand
CGGCGTAGACATGGGTCGGCGGCAGGCCGGCGAGATCATTCGCCAAAACCGCCACGCCGGGGTCGTCGCGAGCGCCGTCGGGGCCGACATAATGGTCGAAGAAAATCTCCATCATTTCGCGCGACAGGCCATAGCGGCCATCGGCGAACTGGCGGTAGGAGGCGGTTTCGAAATCGCAATCGAAAACACCGTAGAACAGCAGCAGGGCGGCGAGATCGCTGGCGCCGCTATCGCGTAGACGCAGGGCCGCGGCGGCCGCCAAATTGGCACCGGCGCTGTCGCCGCCCAGGGCGACGCGGGCCGGATCGAGCCCCCAGTCGGCGCCATCGTTCCGGACATGATCGATCACCGCCAGGCTTTGCTCCAGGGCCACCGGAAAGCGGGCCTCCGGCGACAGGGCGTAATCGACCGCCACCACCACCGCGCCGCTGGCCAACGCCAGATAGCGCATCGCCCGGTGGTGGGTTTGCAAACTGCCCATCACCCAGCCGCCGCCGTGCAAATAGATCAGCACCGGCGGGTTGGCCGCGTCGGTTGGATAAATCAGGCGCACCGGCACCCGGCCATGGTCGCTGTCGACCGCCGTGTCGACCGACTTGGCGACCGCCGGCAGGTCGTCGTTCCACCACGCCCGTTCGGCCTCCATGCGGGCGCGGCCCTCGGCCGGGCTCATCTCCTCGCGGCGGCCGCCGAGCCCCTGTTCGGCGGCGATTTCGGCCATCTTCTCGACGGCTTTGACCATGTCGGGGGCGAGGGGGGGATCGACATTCTCGGTGCTCATGGCGCGCGGCCTCCGACTGCGGAAAACGGATGTGGCCGAAATTATGACATCATTCCCGCCGGCGTTGCCAGCAAATGGGACAGTTCGCGGCCACCGTGGCGCATGCGCCAACTCAGCATCCGCCCGGCGTATTCGGCGACCACCCCGGCATAGGCCGGGTCGGCGGCCTTGTTGTCGAACTCGTAGGGATCGTTTTCGAGATCGAAGAGCAGCGGCGCCAAGCCGGCGAAGTGAACATATTTGAAGCGCCGGTCGCGCAGCACCGCCAGCGAACACGCGTCGGCCGATAACGCGGTGCCGGCGACATGGTCGGCGAAATCGCGGAAATCGAACTCCCAATGCACCGCGCGCCGCCAGGCGACCGGCTCGACGCCGTCGATCAAGGACTGGAGGGCGTGGCCATCGAGCGCGGCGGGCGCGGCGATGCCGAGGTTGGCGAGGATGGTCGGCAGGATGTCGATATTTTCGGTGAAATGCGTGATCACATGGCCGCCGCGCGCCGCCGCCGGGTCGCGAATGATCAGGGGAATATGCGCGGCGCCGTCGAAATACCCGGATTTTCCGAACAGGAAATGGTCGCCCAGCATTTCGCCATGGTCGGAAGTGAAGATTATCAAGGTGTCGTCATAGGCGCCGGCGGCCCGCAACCCTTCGATCAGGCGCCCGATTTGCGCGTCGACCTCGGCGATCATGGCGAAATAAATCGCCCGCAAAAGCGCCACGTCGGCCAGGTCGAAGGTGGCCGCCGGGCCGGTCCCGTTGACGATGAAGTGAAAGGCCGGATTGACGTCCAGCAGGGCCGCCAGGAAGGGATGTTGGCGGCTTTCGTCATGGACGCTGGGGCGGCGCGTCGGCGCCGGCATGTCGGCCGGGTCGAACAGCCCGTTATAGGGCGCCGGTACGCAAAACGGCGGATGCGGGCGCAGGAACGACATATGGGCGAACCAAGGCGCGCCGCCGCGCCCCTCCAGATAGGCAAGAAAACGGTCGACCAGAAAGGCGGTCTCGGTCTCGGCCGCGCCAAAACGCGGCGGGTCGAGGGTCGGCCGCGCGCCGGGATCGGGGTAAAGCGCCGGGTCGGGAAGAAACAAATCCTCTAGCTTGGCCGGCACCGCGACGCCGCGGCCGACCAGCCAATCACGCCAGGGCTGGCCGACCCCGTCCAGCATGACGCCGCCGCGGGCATCGGCGCGAAAGCCCGGCAGCACCCCCTCAAGGTCGCCACCCAAGGGTCGTCGCCGGCGGTCTCGCGCGGGTCGCGGGTCTGATCGGTATAGCCGAACAACACCGGGTCATGGCCATGGCGGCGGACCATACGGGCCAGATTGTCGTGGCGGCGATCCAGCGGCGTGCCATTGCGGACCACCCGGTGATTCAATTGGTACAGCCCGGTTAGTAAGCTGGCCCGCGCCGGCGAGCACGGTGTAGCCTGGCAATAATGGTTGCGGAACAAGGCGCCGTCGCTGGCCAGCGCGTCGAGATGGGGGGTTTTCACGAAATCGTGCCCCAGCGCCGAGAGACAATCGCCGCGAAATTGATCGGCGGTGATGAGCAGCACGTTTTTCGCCATCGGGGCGGTCCTTTCCTGGATGAGGCGCGCCTTGCCTTGGGTCGCCGGCTGGGCGACACTGACCCGGCCGATAAGCGGTGCCGCCCCGGCCCCGCGCCGTCAAGTTGCATTTTTGAGATGGAGCGTCATGTCCGTGCTCACCGCCATCCCGGCGTGTTTCGCCGACAGCTACGCCGACGCCCGCGCGCGCTTCCACGCCGCCGCCGCCGGCGCCATGACCAAAACCTATGATAACCCGCTGCCGGGCCCCGATGGGGGGGCTTTGGCGACCGATTGTCTGTGGGTTGGGCCGGTCACCGCCCGCCGCGTGTTCGTGATGATGTCGGCCACTCATGGGGTCGAGGGTTTCTGTGGCTCGGCCTGTCAGATCGACTGGCTGCGCCAGGGCGGTCCGGCGGCTTTGCCGGCCGACGCGGCGGTTTTGCTGGTCCACGCCATCAATCCCCACGGGTTCGCTTGGCAGCGGCGGGTGACCGAAGAGGGGTGCGATCTCAACCGCAATTACATCGATTTCGACCAGCCGGTGCCGGACAACCCCGGCCATGACGCCCTGGTCGATTGTTTCGTGCCGGCCGCTTTGGACGACGCCAGTTTGGCGACGGCCGACGCCAAAATCGCCGCCTATCGCGCCGAACATGGCGAGCGGGCCTTTCAAATGGCCCGCAAGCAAGGCCAGTACAAACATGCCCATAGCGTGTTTTTCGGCGGTTTCGGGCCGACCTGGGCGCGCCGCACCTTGGAGACCATCATCGACGATTTCGAGCTGCCGGCGCGTGAGTTGACGGTCGTCGTCGATTATCACACCGGTCTCGGCCCGCATGGCCATGGCGAGCCGATTTGCGGTCATGCGCCCGCTTCACCCGGATTTCGCCGTGTCATCGACATGTATGGCGATTTCGTCGGCGTGCCGGATCTGGGCACCTCGGTGTCGATCCCGATCCATGGTTCGTCGCGCGAGATGTGGGACCGCAAGCTGGGCGACGCCTATACCTATGTCGCCTTGGAATTTGGCACCTATCCGCCGGATCAGGGCCTGAAAGCGCTACGCGCCGACCATTGGCTGCACGCCCAGGGACCGGTCGATTGGGCCGACCCGACGGCGCGGGCGATCAAGGACGCCTTGAAACATCAGTACGACCCGGCGATCACCGGTTGGCGCGAGGCGGTGCTGTGGCGCTCGCGTCAAGTCCAGCGCCAAAGCCTGGCCGGCTTGTACGAAGAGGAGAATCGCCCATGACCGACGCCGTCACCGTCATCCCGGCCGAAGGCGCGCCGCGCCCGCTGGTTTTCGACAGCCCGCATACCGGCATGCTCTATCCCGACGATTTTCGTCCGGCCCTCGATATGGCGGTGTGCGAACGCGTCAACGATTGGTTCGTCGAGGATCTTTTCGGCGCCGCGCCGGCCCATGGCGCGCCGCTGATCCTGGCCCAATTTCGCCGCGCCTATATCGATCCCAACCGCGATATCACCGATCTCGACCTGGCGATGGTCGCCGACGGCTGGCCGCATCCGGTGGTGCCGACCGAAAAAACCGGTCGCGGCGCCTCGCTGATTTGGAAAATGATCGACGGCGATAAACCGATCTATGACCGCAAGCTCAGCCACGCCGAGGTCAGCAACCGCATCAAGACCTATTGGCGGCCCTATCACGCCGCCGTCGAAAGCGCGCTAAACGCGGCCTATGACCGCTTTGGCAAGGTTCTGCACGTCAACTGCCACTCGATGCCGGAATATGGCAACCCGGTGTTCGGCGAGGGCGATATGCGGCGGCCGGATTTTGTCATCGGCACCCGCGACGGCACCACCGCCGGCGATGCTTTCACCGCGCTGGTGGTCGAGAATTTGCGCGCCGCCGGCTACCATGTCGGCGTGAACGAGGGGTTGAAAGGCGTGGAATTGGTGCGCCGCTACAGCGATCCGGCGGCGGGGCGCGAATCCCTGCAAATTGAGGTCAATCGCGCCCTTTACATGGATGAACGGGCGATCACCCGCAGCGATAACTTCGCCCAGGTGAAAGCCGATCTGACCGCCATGATCGCCGCCCTGGCGGCTTTCGCCGCCGCTTAAAAGCGGTTGGCCCGATAGGGCGCCAGGTTGATACCGGGGTCGCGGGCGTCGATCAAATCGCCGATGATCTGGGCCGTCCGCGCCGACAGGGTCAGGCCGATATGGCCGTGGCCGAACGCCAGCAGGACATTGCCGTGGCGCGGCGAACGGCCGAGCACCGGCAAGCTGTCGGGTGTCGCCGGCCGGCGTCCCATCCATTCGCGATTAACGTCGCCATCCATCCCCGGCAGGGCCTTGCGGGCCATCGCCACATGGCGGCGCAGCAAACTGAAATCGGGCGGCGCGTCGGGGGTCGAAAGCTCCGAGCCGGTGGTGATGCGATAGCCGTCGGTCATCGGCGCGATGACACAGCCGACATCGCCGATCACCGTTGGCCGGCGCAACAGCGACGGGCCGTCGCGCACGATATTGGCGTGGTAACCGCGCTCGGCCTGGACCAAAACCGGCGCGCCCAACCGGCGGGCCAGGCGTTGGGAATGGGCGCCGGTGGCGATCACCACCTGGTCGCAGTCATGCATGCCCAAATCGGTGATCACCTTGGTCGGCCCGGCCGGGCCAATCTCAAAATCACGGACTTCTTCTTGAAAAATCTCGCCGCCCAAGCCGCGGAAGGCGTCGGCATAGGCCTGGGTCAAGGTCAGCGGATTGGTCACGAAGCCATTGTCGGGCTGGAAGAAGCCAACGGTGAAACGGCGGTCGAGATGCGGTTCCAATTGGCGCAGCTCGTCGGCGTTGAGCAGTTCGGTGTTGACCCCGGCGGCGGCCATCGCCTCACGCTCGGCGCGGGTCCGTTCGAAACTGGCCTGGTTCGGGTAAACCTTCAGCCAACCGACGGGCTCAATGATGCCATTGATACCATGGCGTTTCATCAGGCCGTTGTGGGCGTCCATGGCGGTTTGCGCCAGGGCCGCGAGGGCGGCGGAAATCTCGGTGACCCGACCGGGCCGGCCGGCGGCGAAGAAATGGGCCAGCCAGGGCGCCATTTTCGGCAAGGTCGCCCAGCGCGTCTGCACCGGCGAGGTTGGGTCGACGATCATCTTCGGCAGTTTCTTCCACAGCCCCGGCGTCGAGGTCGGCCAGATCGAGCCGATGGCGATCGAGCCGGCGTTGCCGAAGGAGGTGCCGGTGCCGGGCGCCCGTAGGTCGATCAGGCGCACCCGATGGCCGCGCATGGCCGCCTCGAGGGCGCAACAGGTGCCGACCACGCCGGCCCCGACGACGACGATGTTTTGGCGTTGGTCGCGATCGCTCATGGCCTGGTCCCTCGTCCCGTTACGCGCCGGTGAAATCGACCGACGACCATTCCTCCCACAATCGCGCGAGGGCGGCGTAATCTTCCTCGCCCATGCCACGCGCCTCGGCGATTTCATAAGGGGTGTGGGCGGCGATATGGGCGAACAACGGCACCCCCAATTGTTGCGAGGTCTCGAGCGCCAGAACCGAATCCTTGCGCGCGTTGGTGACCGACATGCCGGCGGTGTAATTGCCGTCTTTCATGCGTTCCTGGACCCGGTGGACCAGCGGCCGCATCAAGCCTTCCTCGCGGTTGAGGATGTCGATCATGGTCTGCATCGGCACGCCGAGCTTGGTCGACATCGCGAACGCCTCGATCAGGACTACCATCACCGCGTGCATGACGCCATTGTTGACGACCTTGGCGCCCATCCCGGCGCCAATTGGGCCGAGCTCGAAAATCCGTTCGGCCAGCAGGTCCAGGAACGGCCGCGCCAGCGCCTTGTCAGCGTCGTCGCCGCCCAGGAAAAAGGTGATCTCGGCGGCCGCCATGCTGGCCACCCCACCGGCGATGGCGGCGTCGACCAGTGGCACACCGGCGGCCTTGGCGGCGGCGTGACAGGCTTGGGCGGTCGCCGGGGTGACCGTGCTGGTCTCGATGATCACCGGCGGCCGGTGACCGGCGGCCAGGATGGCGTCGACCACGGCGATGGAAATCTCCGGCTTGGGCAGCGACAGGATGACCGCGTCGGCGCCGGCGGCGGCCTCGGCGGGCGAGGTTCGGCAGTCGACGCCCAGACCGCGGGCGGTGGCGGTGCGGGCGGCGTCGGGGTCGTGGCCGATGACCGTCACGCCTTTGGCGATCAGGGCCTGACACATGGCCGCGCCGGCGTTGCCGAGGCCGATCAGGGCGAAGGTGTACGACATGCTGTGAGCTCCGTTGTGAGGGGGCGATCAGGTTAGCGCGCCGACGGCGTGTCGCGCAGCGTTTTCAATAGCGCCAGTAAACGTTGGTCGCGCTCGGCCTCCAAATCGTCGATGGTCCGCGCGCCGGCCTCATCGGCGACACCGTCGATCAAGGCGCGCGCCAAGTCCGGGGTGATTTCGGGGTCGATCTCGTCCATGGTCCGCCACCAGGCGTGGATGCCCGGCACCAAATGGTCGAGGAAATGGGCCATCCCGCCCTTGCCGCCGGCCAGCGCGAAAATCATATGCGGGCCGAACAGGGCCAGGCGCAAGCCCGGCCCCTTGGCGATGGCGGCGTCGATATCGGCGACCGAGGCGAGCCCGTCTTTAAGCGCCAACAACGCCTCGCGCCACAGCGCCGCCTGCAGGCGGTTGGCCAAATGGCCGGGCACTTCTTTGTTGATGCGGATCGCGTGCTTGCCGATGTGGTCGTAAAACCCCAGCGCCCAGTCGATCAGCGCCGGGTCGGTGTCGGCGCCGCCGACAACCTCGACCAGGGGAATCAAATGCGGCGGGTTGAACGGATGGCCGACGACGAAGCGGGCGGCGTGGCTGAGACCGGCCTGCATCTCGCTCATGATCAATCCCGAAGTGGAGGACAGGATCACATGATCCGGCGTCATGACGGCGTCCATTTGCGCGTAAAGCGCGCGCTTGACGGCCATGTTCTCCAGCGCGCTTTCCTGGATCACGGTGGCGCCGGCGACCACTTCCTCGGGGCTGGCGGCGCGAACCGGGCGCGGCGCCGCGCCGGCGACCACCACGCCAAGTTCCTCCAATTGCGGCCAGGCGGTGGCGATCATGTCGTCGAGACGGTTGGCCCAGCCGGCCGCCGGGTCCCAAACGATCACCTGGTAGCCGCGGGCCAGGAAATAGGCCGCCCAAGACGCGCCAATGGTGCCGGCGCCGATCACGCCCAAAGTGGTGATGTCGTCAAACTTCGGCGTGGTCATGTCGCCCGCGTCCCTCAATCCGTTTCCGCGCCGGCGAGCTTACCCCCTCCACCCAAAGGGTCAATCACAGGCGCGGCGCGCCAAGTCGCAAATCTCGTTTAACGTGTTAAGGTGGTCGAAAATACACCCTAAGGACATGATGGTGGATATGACCTCGGCCTCTCTCTTCGACAGCGCCTGCGCGGCGCGGCTGGCCGCGCTAGAGGTGGAAAACCGTTACCGCGTGTTCGCCCGGCTGGAAAAATCGGCGGCCCGCTTTCCGGTGTTTCGCGCCGACACCGCCGACGGGCCGCGCGACGTGGTGGTCTGGGCCTCGAACGATTATCTCGCCATGGGCTGTTCGTCGGTGGTGCGCGACGCCGTGATGGCGGCGCTTGGCGAAAGTGGCGCCGGCGCCGGCGGCACCCGCAATATCGCCGGCAGCCATGGTGTGCACGCGGCGTTGGAGGCGGAACTGGCCGATTTGCACGGCCAGGCGGCGGCGCTGTTGTTCACGTCTGGCTATGTCGCCAACGAGGCGGCGCTCTCCACCCTGCTCGCCGCCTGTCCCGGCGCGGTGGTGTTTTCGGACGAGAAGAATCACGCCTCGATGATCCAGGGCATGCGCCGTTCCGGCTGCGCCAAGCGGATCTGGCGCCATAACGACCTTGACCATTTGGCCGCGCTGCTGGCCGCCGCCGATCCGGCGGCGCCGAAAATCGTCGCCTTTGAAAGTGTTTATTCGATGGAGGGCGACATCGCGCCGATTGCCGAGATCTGCACGCTCGCCCGGCGCTTCGGCGCCTTGACCTATCTCGACGAGGTTCATGCCGTCGGCATGTACGGGCCGCGCGGCGGCGGCGTCGCCGAACGCAACGGCGTCGCCGATCAGGTCGATAGCGTCGAAGGCACCTTTGGCAAGGCATATCGCCTGGTCGGCGGCTATATCGCCGGTCG
>NZLB01000132.1 GCA_002694075.1 Nisaea sp. | reverse complement strand
CGCGCGAGATTTTCGCCCAGGCGGCCTTCGACCCGTTCCGCGGCGACGAACTCGCGCCCGGTCCCGAGGTGACCAGCGATGACGAGATCGACGCTTTCGTGCGCGCCCATGGCGAAAGCGCCTACCATCCGTCCTGTACGTGCAAAATGGGGCCGGCGAGCGATGGCACGGCGGTCGTCGATGGCGCCGGACAGGTCCATGGCCTCGTTGGGCTACGAGTGATCGACGCGTCGATCATGCCGTCGATCGTGTCCGGCAACCTGAACGCGCCAACGATTATGATGGCGGAAAAGCTGGCCGACCAACTACGCGGCCGGGCGCCCTTGGCGCCGTCGGCGGCGGCGGTGTGGATCCATCCGGCCTGGCACAGCCAACAGCGCTAGGGCGTGGCTTAACCGCTAACCACCTTGATCGATAAAATTTCGTAGCTGCGTGTGCCGCGCGGGGTGGCCACCTCGACGCTGTCGCTCACGCGCTTGCCGATCAGGGCGCGGGCAATGGGCGAGGAGGTGGAAATCAACCCGCGTTCGATATCCGCCTCGTAGGGGCCAACAATGGTGTAGGTCGATTCCTCGTCGGTGTCCTCATCGGCCAAGGCGACGGTGGTGCCAAAAGTGACTGTTTCGCCGGACAGCTTGGCGGTGTTGATGACCTCGGCGCGCGAGATGATGTCCTCCAACTCGCCGACTCGTCCCTCGATGAAACTCTGGCGGTCGCGGGCTGCGTGGTATTCCGCGTTTTCCGACAAATCGCCGTGCTCGCGCGCCTCCGCGATGGCCTTGATGACCGCCTGGCGTTCAACCGTTTTCAACTGTTTCAACTCGGCCTGCAGAACCGCCAGACCGTCCGAGGTGAATGGAATTTTTTCCATTTTTATGTTCCCTCGCCTTAAATCCTTGCCATGGCGCGGTAACCTGATATCACCGCGCCGCGCTTTCCCGGCCGGACCGCACACCGCCGCGCGGGCACGCCGACATCATGTCACCACGCGGCCAAAGGCCCCGGTGATGATCAAAACGATCCGCTGAGATAGGATTGCAAGGGCTGAACGTCAAGGCGGCCGGACCGCAACGTTTGAATAGCTTTCACCGCCGCGCGCGCACCCTCCACGGTCGTATAGTACGGAATACTGTGCGTCAACGCGGCCTGACGCAAGCTGAAACTATCGGCGATAGCCTTGGCGCCCTCGGTGGTGTTGAGGACCAAATCGATCTCGCCGGAAACCATGCGGTCGACCACGTTCGGCCGCACCCCCTCTAACACCTTGTGCACGCTTTCGACCTCCAGGCCATGGGCGCGCAGAGTGGCGGCGGTGCCGCTGGTGGCCGCCAGGTGGAAACCGGCGCCGGCCAAATCGCCGGCGATGGCGATGAACGCTTGTTTGTCCGCATCCTTCACCGAGATGAAGACCCGCCCTTCGGTCGGCAAATGGGTGCCGGCGCCGATTTGGCTTTTCGCGAAGGCTTTGGCGAAGGTGGTGTCGATGCCCATGACCTCGCCGGTGGATTTCATCTCCGGGCCGAGGATGATGTCGACCCCGGGGAAGCGAGAGAACGGGAAGACCGCTTCCTTGACCGCGACATGATCGGTCTGGCGGGTGGTCAGGTCGAAGTCGGCGAGCTTTTCGCCAGCCATCACGCGGGCCGCGATTTTCGCCACCGGCACGCCGGTGGCTTTGGCGACGAAGGGCACGGTGCGGCTGGCCCGCGGATTGACTTCCAGCAAAAAGACATGCCCGTCCTTGATTGCGAATTGAATGTTCATCAGGCCGACGACGTTGAGACCCTTGGCCAATTGCTCGGTTTGCCGGCGCAAGTTGTCCAGGGTCGCCGCGTCCAGCGATTGTGGGGGCAAGGAACAGGCGCTGTCGCCGGAATGGATGCCGGCTTCTTCGATATGTTCCATGATGCCGGCGATTTCGACCGCCTCGCCGTCGCTGATCGCGTCGACGTCGATTTCGATGGCGTGACTCAGGAAACTGTCGATGAGCACCGGGTTATCGCCGGAAGCCTGGACGGCGGTAGTCATATAGCGGCGTAACTGGTCGACGTCATGAACAATCTCCATCGCCCGCCCGCCAAGCACGTAGGACGGCCGAATGACCACCGGATAGCCAATTTCCTCAGCCACCCGTTCGGCCTCTTCGCCGCTGGTGGCGGTGCCATTCGCGGGTTGGCGAAGATCGAGGCTGCGCAGCAGTTTTTGAAAGCGCGCGCGGTCTTCGGCCAGGTCGATGGCGTCGGGCGCGGTGCCGAGGATGGGGATTTGCGCGGCCTCCAAGGCTTGCGCCAATTTTAGCGGCGTCTGACCGCCAAACTGCACAATCACCCCGGCCAATGTGCCACGGCGCTGCTCGACACGGGAAAGTTCGACGACATCCTCGGCGGTCAGCGGCTCAAAATACAAGCGGTCGGAGGTGTCGTAATCGGTCGACACGGTTTCCGGATTGCAATTGACCATGATGGTTTCAAACCCGGCCTCGGCCAGGGCATAGGCGGCGTGCACGCAGCAATAGTCGAATTCGATCCCTTGGCCGATGCGGTTGGGGCCACCGCCGAGGATGATCACTTTGCGCCGGTCGCTGGGTTCGGCCTCGCATTCGCCATCGCCCGGCCCCCCCTCGTAACAGCTATAGAGATAGGGGGTGCGCGAGGCGAATTCGGCGGCGCAGGTGTCAATCCGCTTGTAAACCGGGTGCAGGCCAAGACGGTGGCGAGTGGCGGTCACGGCGGCGGCGGCTTGGCCGATCAACGCGCCCAGGCGAGCGTCTGAAAAGCCCATTTTTTTGACCGCGAGAAAATCGCCGGCCGCGGTTGGCAGGCCGTCGCGGGCGAGCCGGTCCTCGGCCGCGATCAAATCGGCGATTTGGCGCAGAAACCAGCGGTCGACGGAGGTCGCTTCATGCACCTGGTCGACCGTCAGGCCGCGGCGAAAGGCCTCGCCGACCCGCAGCAAGCGGTCTGGCGACGGTTCACGCAAAATGGCCTGAATGGCGCCGACGCCGGCCTCCCCCTCGTCGAGGCCGGGCAGGGCCACCGGGTCCAAGCCATCGAGTCCGGTTTCCATCGACCGCAGCGCTTTTTGTAACGATTCCTGAAAGGTTCGGCCAATCGCCATGGCTTCGCCAACGGATTTCATGGCAGTGGTCAGGCTGGCTTCGGCGCCCGGAAATTTCTCAAAGGTGAAACGCGGGATTTTGGTGACCACGTAATCGATGGTTGGCTCGAAACTGGCCGGCGTGACGCCGGTGATGTCGTTGTCCAATTCATCGAGGGTGAAGCCGACCGCCAGTTTGGCGGCGATCTTGGCGATTGGAAAGCCGGTCGCTTTGGAGGCCAGTGCCGAAGAACGGCTAACCCTGGGGTTCATCTCGATAATCACCAGGCGGCCATTGGCCGGATTGATCGCGAACTGAACGTTGGAACCGCCGGTATCGACGCCAATTTCCCGCAGTACCGCGATGGAGGCGTCGCGCAGGCGCTGATATTCCTTATCCGTCAGTGTCAGGGCGGGGGCGATGGTGATGGAATCGCCGGTGTGAATACCCATCGGATCGAGGTTCTCGATCGAGCAAACGATGATGCAATTGTCGACCCGGTCGCGCACCACCTCCATCTCAAACTCTTTCCAACCGAGCACCGATTCCTCGATCAGGATTTCTCCCACCGGCGACAGGCGTAAGCCGTTGCGCACGATGGTGTCGAATTCGTCTTGGTTGTAAGCGATCCCGCCGCCTTGCCCGCCCAAGGTGAAGGAGGGGCGAATAATCGCCGGCAGCCCGACCGCGTCCAGCGCTTCGAAGGCGCTGGCCACGCCGTCTTGAATACGCCGCTCACGGGCGCCGACGGTCTCTTTGTCGCCTTCGGCCGGCGGCGGGCAGGAGACCAGGCGCGAGCGAGGGCTCTCCAAGCCGATGGCATCCATGGCTGCGCGAAACTTCAAACGATCCTCGGCCTTTTCGATGGCCTCCAAATCGGCGCCGATCAATTCCACGCCATGGCGTTTCAGCACCCCGGCGCGGGCCAGCGCGATGGCGGTGTTAAGGGCGGTTTGCCCGCCCATGGTCGGCAGCAGGGCATCGGGTTTTTCACGCTCGATGATGCGAGTCAGCATTTCCGGCGTGATTGGTTCGACATAGGTTCGATCGGCCAAATCCGGATCGGTCATGATCGTCGCCGGATTGGAGTTGACCAGAATGACCCGGAAACCTTCTTCGCGCAGCGCTTTGCACGCCTGCGCCCCGGAGTAATCGAATTCACAGGCCTGTCCAATGACGATGGGGCCGGCGCCGATGATCAGGATTGATGAGATATCGCTACGTTTGGGCATCGGTTAACCGCGAGCTTGGCGAAGCAGATCGGCGAAACGCGCGAACAGGTATTGACTGTCGCGTGGCCCCGGCGAGGCTTCGGGGTGATATTGCACGGAAAAGATCGGCCGGCCCTTGACCGCCAAGCCCTCGATCGAGCCGTCGAAAAGCGAGCGATGCGTGACTTCCAAGTCGCCGGGTAAATCGGTTTCGCTGACCACGAAGCCATGGTTTTGACTGGTGATCTCGACCTTGCCGGTGGTCAGGTCCTGGACCGGATGATTGCCGCCGCGATGCCCGCGATCCATTTTTTCGGTGCGCGCGCCCAACGCCAGGGCCAGCATCTGATGGCCAAGGCAAATCCCGAAAATCGGTTTGCCGCTGTCGATCAGACGGCGGATAGTCGGCACCGCGTAGGTGCCCGTCGCCGCCGGGTCGCCAGGTCCGTTGGCGAGGAAAATACCGTCCGGCTCTTGCCCCAGCACGCTGTCGGCGTCGCTGTCGGCGGGCATCACCGTGACCCTGCAGCCGACCGCCACGAGATTGCGCAAGATGTTGTGTTTGGCGCCGAAATCGAGGGCGACGACATGGAAGGGCAAATCGTCGCCGGTGGCGTAACCATCACTCTCGGCGCCGAAATGCCACGGCCCCTCGGTCCAACTGTAACTCTGCCGGCAACTAACGGTGATGGCCAAATCCATACCGGCGAGACCGGGCCAAGCGGTCGCTTGCGCCCGCAAATCGTCAATATTGAAATGGCCGTCGGGCGCATGCTGAAGCGCGCCGACCGGCGCCCCGCCATCGCGAATGCGGCGGGTCAGCCGGCGGGTGTCGGCGCCGGTCAACCCCGGCATCCGGTGACGGGTCAGCCAGGTGTGCAAATCGCT
>NZLB01000131.1 GCA_002694075.1 Nisaea sp. | reverse complement strand
CCCGCGCTTCCTCCGGCGTCATCAGGGTCACTAACAGCGCCGGGCGGAAAGCGGCGGCGGCGTCCCGTTCGCCGGCCTCGCGCGGCAAGGCCATGATCGCCAATCGGCCCGACCCCGGCGCGCCCGGATAGGGGATCGCGGTGACAAAGGCGGCGGCGGACATGGGCGCGGGCGGCGGGCCGATGGCGCCGTTAGCTCATCCGCTCAATGAAATCGGCGATCTTGGGTTGGATGAAGCCGCGCCATTTGCGGCCATTGAAAATGCCGTAATGGCCGACCGCCGGCTGCAAGTAATGTTGCTTGCGGGCGGCCGGGATGGCGGCGCAGAGGTCATGGGCGACGACCGTTTGGCCCGGCGCCGAGATATCGTCCAACTCGCCCTCGACGGTGAACAGGGCGGTGTCGGTGATCGCCGCCAGATCGACCTTGTGGCCGCGCCAGGTCATCGTGCCCTCGGCGATACAGCGGCGCTGAAACACCTGGTCGACGGTGTCCAGGTAATAGCGCGCCGAGACGTCCATCACCGCCAGGTATTCGTCGTAGAAGCGGCGGTGGGCCTCGGCCGATTCGCCGTCGCCCTCGATCAAATGGCGGAACATGCCGAGATGGGCGTTGACATGGCGGTCGGCGTTCATCGCCATGAAGGCGGTGATTTGCAAAAAGCCCGGGTACACATTGCGGCCGGCGCCGGGGTAGAACAGCGGTACCTGGCTGACGCAATGGCTTTTGAACCAGGCCAGCGAGCGCTGGCGGGCCAGTTCGGTGACCACCGTCGGCGCCGCCGCCGGATCGATCGGGCCGCCCATCAAGGTCATCGTGCGCGGCGTCGCCGGGTCTTTTTCGGCGGCCATCAGAGCGACCGTCGCCAGCACGATGGGCGCCGGCTGGCAGACCGCGACGATATGCAGATCGGGGCCCAAATGACGGATAAAGCCGATCAACAGATCGATATACTCGTCCAGGCCGAAATCGCCGTGGTGCAGCGGCGTCACCGCCATATCGGCCCAGTCGGTGATATAGACGTCATGGCCCGGCAGCATGCCGCGCACGGTGCCGCTTAAAAGGGTCGCGAAATGACCCGACATGGGGGCGACGATCAGCACTTTGGGGGCGTTCTCGGCGCCGGCCCGCCGGAAGTGCAACAGATCGCCGAATGGCGACCGGACCGCCGGTTCGATGGTCACCGGCCAGGTTTCGCCGTCGATCTCGCAATCGCGGATTTCCCAATCCGGTTTGCCGCGCCGCCGCAACACGTCCTCGATCAACTCGGCGCCGGCGTCGAAGGTTTTGGCGAAGGGCGACAAGGCCGGCGGCGTGAACGGATGATTGAAGGCGCCGCGCAGGCCCTGGGCCATCATGCGCATCGGCTCGAGCATGGCGCGTTGGGTTTCGTAGAGGGTGTAAATCACCGGCGCGGTCCTTGATTAATCTCAATGGCGGAAGCCTGCCTGTTTCGCGAGGGGACCGCAACCTAATCTTTTGCACCGCAATATAAAATACCCCGGGGCGAAGCCGGCGCCGGGGAACCTGACGCGGCCTCGGTGCCAACGGTGGGGCGCGGGCATCGCCGCTCGAACGCGGCGGGTCGGGTGGCTAATCGTCGGCCGCCGCGCAGGCGCGGCTGAGGGCGGTCAGCGGCAGGCGCACACATTCCAGGCGAGTCTTGAATTGGCGCACCGGTTGGAACACCGCCATTTGTGGCCAGGATAAGCAGACCGTGTCATCTTCCTCGCCGATATAGCGGCTCAATTCCTCGCTCGCCGCCGTGACATCTTCGACGCGGCGGCCGATCGCCGTTTCCATTAACAGGCCGGCGGTCGCTTGACACAGGGCGCAGCCTTGCACCTTGTGGCCGAGGCCGGTGATCTTGCCGTCGCTGACCGTGACGTCGATGGTCACCCGGTCGCCGCATAGCGCGTTGTCGACGCGCGCCGAGGCGTCGGGCGCGTCCAGCCGCTCCGGCGTGCTGCCTCGCTTGGCGAGGGCGAGAATCTCTTTTTGATACAGGTCGAGGCTCACGGCGGATCCGTCTGTTGATTGGCGGCGGCCAGCATTTCAGGCGTGTCGATATCGTATAACACGCCGTCGTCGTCAACCTCCACCTCGACGGTCTGGTCGCCATGCTCGCCGATCAGATGGCGCGCGCCGGTATCGCCGGAAACCCGGCTAATGGCGTCGAAAAAGCTGCGTCCCCAAAGCACCGGATTGCCGCGTTTACCGCCAAAGGTGGGCACGCAAATGGCGCGGTTTTCGACCGGGTCGAAGGCGGCGATCAGCTTGTCGATATGCTGGCCGGTGACGCGCGGCATGTCGGCCAGGCACACCAAGGCGCCATCGGCGTCGTCGTCGAGGGCGCCGATGCCGGCGATCAGCGAGGTCGACAGCCCCTCGGCGTAGCGCGGGTTGTGGACGATTTTCACGTCCAGGCCGGCCAGCGCGGTGGTCAGGGCCGCCGGGTCGTGGCCGGACACCACCACCGGCGTCACCGGCAGCGCGGCGGCCAGGTTTTCGACCGTGCGCCGGACCATCGGCACGCCGTCGATGGGCGCCGTCATCTTGTTCTGCGGGCCCATGCGCCGGGATTGCCCGGCGGCCAGGACAATCGGCACGATCCGCGGCGCCCGCGCCATCGGCCGGTCGGCGGCGGCGGCGCGCGGCAGTGGGCGAATCGGGATTTCCTTTAAGAAGCCGCCGATGCCCATCGACATGATCTCGCGGCCGCCCACCGGCAGGCCGGCGATAACCCGTTGCAAGACCCAGTCGAAGCCGTTGATTTTGGGCGACCGCGCGCAGCCCGGCAGGCCGATGGTGGGGATTCCGTCGACGTGACCCAAAAGCATCAAATTGCCCGGATCGACCGGCATGCCGAAATGGTCGACCTGGCCGCCGGCGTCTTCGATCGCCGCCGGCACGACATCGCGCCGGTCGACCACCGCCGAGGCGCCGGAAATCAGGATCAGATCGACGCCGGCGCCGGCCAGGGCGCGAATTTCGGCGGCCACCGCCGCGCTGGTGTGGTCGGCCACCCGGTCATCGACGATCTGGCTGTTGAGCGCGCCGAGCCGCGCCGCCGTCACCGCGCGAGTCTTATCCAGCACGTTGTCCTTGGTACCGGGCAGGCGGGTTTGGATCAAGCCGGCGCGATGCGGTTTGAACGGCACCACGTTGAACAAGGCGGCGGCGCCGTGTTTGGCGACGCTGCGGGCGATATCCAAATTGCGCGCGGCGATGGCGAAGGGGATGATTTTGAGGGTCGCCACCATCTGTCCATCGACCACCGGGGTGAACGGCGGCAACGCGGCCAAAGTGATGGATTCGTCGACCCGGTTGAAAGCCTGCAAATGATCGCTCGGATAGGTGAGCAGGCCGGTCGCCCGGGTGAATAAATTAACGCGCCCGGTGAAAGCGCGGCTGGCCTCGATATGACCGCCAACCAATTCGCCGGCCAGCCCGTCGGCGGCGACATCCTCGCCAACGTCATCCGGCCCGAGGCGGGCAGCGATTACGCTGTCGACGCCCTCGGCGCGAAACAGGTCGATATCCGCGGCGCTCAGCACATGGCCTTTTTTAAAGCTCTTTTCGGCGAAGCGCAGACCATGCGCGAGTAGCGCGCCTTCCGCCTCGTCCAGGGGCAGTGACCCGAAAAACATCGCCGGCTAATCCGCCGCCATACGGGTCGGCCGGCGGTGGCGCACGGCGGTCATCTCGGCCATGATCGACACCGCGATCTCGGCCGGCGACACCGCCCCGATGTCGAGCCCGGCCGGCGCGTGAAGGCGCGCCAAATGATCGGCCGACAGGCCCGCCTCGGTCAGGCGGTCGACGCGTTTGGCGTGGGTCCGCCGGCTGCCGAGCGCGGTGATGTAAAATGCCGGCGAGCGCAACGCGACCAGCAAGGCCGGATCATCCAATTTAGGGTCGTGGGTCAAGGTCACCACCGCCGTGCGGCGATCCGGGTCAAGTTCGTCCATCGCCTCATCCGGCCATTCGTCGATCAAAGTGACACCGGGGAAGCGGGCCTCGGTCGCGAAACTGCCGCGCGGGTCGATGATGGAGACGGCATAGCCGGCGATGGCGGCCATCGGCGCCAGGGCTTGCGAAATATGCACGGCGCCGACGATCAGCAGGCGCGGTGCCGGGCTGTGGACATGCACGAACAGGCCGGCGTTGTCCAAACGGCCGCTGTGGTCATCGCCGAGACGCGTCAACACCGCCACAATGTCGGCCGTCGTCAGGTTTGGCGCGCCGGCGCTGGCGCCAATGAGCTGGCCGTCGTCGCCCAGCAGGCATTGCCCGCCACTGGCCAAATCGGTGACCAGGGCGACCGGTTGTTTGGCCTGACGGGCCGCTTGCAGCGCGTCGAAAACGGCGATGTCCATGGATTAGGCTCCGCTCAGCGGTTCAACGAAGACTTCCACCGTACCGCCACAGGCCAGCCCGACTTCCCAGGCTTGCTCGTCACTGACGCCGAATTCCAGGATTTGGGTTTGGCCGTTGTCGATGGCCTCGAAGGCGGCGTGAATGACCGCGCCTTCGATGCAACCGCCGGAGACCGAGCCGACCATCGCGCCGGCGCGGTCGACGGCCAACTGACTGCCGACCGGGCGCGGCGAACTGCCCCAGGTGCGCACCACCGTGGCCAGGGCGATTTCGCGGCCCTCGGCGCGCCAGGCGGCGACGGTGTCCAGGACATCGACTTTGGCGGTGTTCAAATCCAGGCTTTCGGTCATTGGTCACTCTCCTGATGGGCTTCGCTTTCCGGTTGGGCGTTGGGCGGCGCCGTCT
>NZLB01000130.1 GCA_002694075.1 Nisaea sp. | reverse complement strand
GGCGCCCTCGACGTCTAGAATCAACAGGTCGACCGCCGCGACCTTGTGTTTGTCCAGAATTTGCGACAATTGGCGCGCCGGCACCTCCAACAATTGGCGCCGCCGCCCGGCGTGTTTCTCGCCGGCGGCGAGATGGGTGTTGATCGCGTCCTGGTCGCTTCCGGCGCGCCCGGTCAGCGACATCAGGCCGACATCGGCGAGGGTGATGGTGTCGCCGTTGTAATCGGCGCCGACACAGGCGGCGTGTTCGACCAGGGCCGCCGGCCGGTTGTGCAGACATTGGGCGAAACGGGCCAGGATCGGCTCGACCAACAAACCGCGCCAGCCGGCCTGTTCGGGGATCAGGAAATTATTTTTATCGATCCTGTCATAGGCGCCAAGCTCGATATAAAATCCGGGTTCCTCGGGCAAGGCGTCCAAGATTTTGCGGTCCAGGCCGTCGAGGCCATAGCTGTCCCGCTTTGGGATCGCCGGCGGGCGCGCCGGCTCGAAATGGTGCCAGGCCTCGTCGACCGTGATCATATTATAGGGCGGCTTGCGCAGGCGTTCGATATCACGCGGAAAATGGCCAACGCCGGGGCTGATGCCGGTGTTGACAATGGTCCGCGTGGGCGTGCGTCGATGGCTTTGGCCGCGGCTGGCGGTGACCAGCGTGCTGCCGACATCCCATGAATAGAAGGTGTTGAAGAGTTTCAAGATGTCATCGGAGCCGTGCGTCGCCAGCCGTTCGCGGACGGCGGGCGTGACGCGGCCGGCGACATGGGCGAGATAATCTTTCTCGGTCATCAGGAAAAATTGCCAAAGCTCCGGCAGGATGGCGCGGATTTGCCAACTATGGGCGGCCCAGCCCCAGCCGCGAAAGCGACCGAAATCCGGGATATCGGCCGGTTCGGTGCCATAGGGGCAGCCATAGACCGAATAGATTTCCGGCTTGTCGGCGATCTCGGCCAGTACTTTTTCAAAAGTGTCGATGGCGCCGTTGAGGGGAAAACAATCATCTTCCAGGACCAACACCCGGTCGTAGAGCCGGGTCATCTCAGTCAAGGACTGCAACATGATTTTTTGCGTGGTGAGGTTGGAGCGATGGGCGCGCAATTCCCACACTTGGTAGCGCCGCGCGACTTCCAAGGTCTTGGTGTTGACGCCTTGAAATTGGCTGAGCGCGTGGGTGCCGTCGATCCATACATGGGTGCGGTCAAGCGCGCCTTGCAGGCGGAGGCTTTCGAGCACCGACTGCAAATGCAGCGGCCGGCTGAAGCCAAGCACCAGAATGCCGAGGCCGCCGTGGACCGTTTGTGATGTTCCCGCGCTCAGCACCGCCGATACCCCCTCGTGCCTCCCTCGTGCCTCCCTCGTGACAGCGTCAGGGTAGAGCGTGAGGGTTGGGTCGGTGGTGGCGCGAACACGCAAGCCGCGGCGCTGAGGTATAGGGATTTATCCTTCAGGCTAGGCGCCGGCGCCCCGCACCATTGGCGCTTTCCCGCCGGCCGTTCGATTTGCTAGGTTTTCGGCTGAGACGAGATGAAGGGAGACTGGCGATGCCTGCGTTTAATCCCGACGACGCGCCGGTGGCCGAAAGCGCCGCCGCCAGCGACAGCGTGCCGGTGATCGATCTTGGCGGCGTGGCCGGTGTCACCGACCCCGCCGAAATCGCCCGGGTGGCCGGCGAGATTGGCGAAGCCTGCCGCGACTGGGGCTTTTTTCAGGTCGTCAACCACGGCGTTTCGCCCGCCCACCTGGCCCGGGTGTGGGATGAGACGGCGGGATTCTTCGCGCTGCCGCGGCCGGTCAAGCGGGCGCTGGAACGAACCCACGAATCGCCCTGGGGCTATTTCGACCGCGAGCTGACCAAAAACATCCGCGACAAAAAAGAGATTTTCGACATCGGCCCCGAGGTCGACGCCGCCCAGGCCGCCGCCGACCCGTTTTCCGGGGCCACCCCGTGGCCGGCCGAACGGCCCGGTTTCGAGCCGGCCCTGCGCGCCCATTTTGAGATTTGCGCCGACCTGTCCCAACGCTTGCTGCGGGCCATCAGCCGGGGGCTGGATTTACCGGCCGACCGGCTCGACCGGTATTTCGCCGGCGGCCACACCAGTTTTCTGCGGCTGAATTACTATCCGGTCGAGGATCCGTTGTCGGACCTGCCGGAAAGCGCCCGCGACGGCGCCGATCTCGGCGTCCATCACCATTCCGACAGTGGCGCCCTAACCGTCTTGATGCAGGATCAGGTCGGCGGTCTGCAAGTGTTCAAGGACGGGCTGTGGCACAATGTGGCCCCGCTCAAAGGCGCTTTTGTGATCAACATCGGCGACATGGTGCAGGTCTGGTCCAATGACCGTTACCGGGCCGCCCTGCATCGGGTGGTGGCGATGGAACGCACCGACCGCTATTCGATCCCGTTCTTTTTCAACCCCAGCTATGACAGCGCCGTCGACCCCTTGGTCGATCTCGCCGAAGGCGCCCATTACAGCGCCATCCACTGGGGCGAGTTCCGCCGCAAGCGCGCCGACGGCGACTTCGCCGACACCGGCAAGGAAGTGCAGATCGCCGATTACCGCCGTTAGGCGGCGCCGGCCCGCCGGCCGGCGCCTCACCTCATCGGCCTCATTTCATCGGGGAGTAATTGGTCGGCAGCAGGAAGATCGACTGCATATCCTCCAGACACCCGCCGGCCTCGGCCAGAAAGCCCTGCCATTCCGGGTCGGCGGCGACCTTGGCGCGAGTCGCGAAACGGTCATTGGCGTCGCGATAGGCCCACATATGCGCGACCTCGTGCGGTTGCGGCGCCTCGCCCCACCACAGGCCGACATTTTTGGAGTATTTCTCGCGTACCGGCATGATTTCTTTGAATTGTTTCAGCCAGTTTTGCGACATCCCGGCGCGGGCGCGGTAAATGCGCAATTCATAGACATTGCCCTCGCCCTCGGGCGCGGTCAGCGGCAATGCCGGGTTGAGGAAACGGATTTCCTGGGTCTGCAGGAGCGGCAGCAAATTGGGGATGTATTTGCCGGTCCAGTCGGGATTTTTCTGAAGCTCGGTGCGCAAATGGGTGCGCTGCTCATAGCTTTCATATTCCCACAAGTGCCAGATTTGGTTGAGACGACCGAACTCCGGCGTCCAATAGCCGCGGTTAATGCCGTAGTTGTTGCCGCGGGTCGGGCGGCCGACCTCCTCGGCGAGTTTCAGGTAAACCGGCAATTTTCCCGGATGAAACGTGTAGGTGCGCAGTTCGTGAAGCATGGCGGGTCCTGTTCCAAATTTGATTTACCGGCCGATCGGCGCGGCATTGAATTACAATTGATGCGCGTGTTAATTTCGCCGAGGCGATGGCCACAGCGGCCGGGCCGGCGGCGCGCGCGACATCAGCGTGCCATGATAGGCCGTGATCGCCAAAGACAACAGGGGCAGCGACCATGTCGGTGAATATGGATTTTGGCCAATGGGTGCGATGCGACACGCGGGCGGCGGCTTGGCAAACCAGCCCGGCCGACGGGGTCGAACGGTGCCCGCTGGAACGCCAAGGTGGCGAAAGCGGTCACGCCACCTCGCTGGTACGCTTTCGCCCGGGCGCGACTTTTCCCCGTCACGCCCATCCGGGGGGTGAGGAATTGCTGATCCTCGACGGTGTGTTCTCGGACGAACATGGCGATTATCCGACCGGCACTTATTTGCGCAACCCGAGCGGCACCAGCCACGCGCCTTTCACCCGCGAGGGCTGTACCTTGTTCGTCAAACTGTGCCAATTCGCGGCCGGCGACCATAGCGAAATCAGGATCGATATCACCACCGGCGCGTTCACGCCGGTCTCGCCCGGGGTCAGCAAACGGGCGCTTTATCGTTTCGGCGATCAGCACACCCATCTGACCCGGTTCGCGCCGGGCGCCACCGCCGAACACCACGTCCATGTCGGCGGGGAGGAAGTGTTCGTCATCGAGGGGACCTGGCAGGACGACCGCGGCACTTATCCGGCCGGCACCTGGGTGCGCTTTCCCGACGGCAGCGACCATACCCCGCACAGCGCCGAGGGCGCGTTGCTGTTCGTCAAACGCGGCCATCTGCCGCCGGCCTAGCCGGCGCGTGGACAGGGCGGCCGGCGCCCGCTACCCTTGAGCCTTAAGCCTACGTCATCAGGGGAGGGGGCGGCGATGACCGTCAATATGGATTTTTCTCGACAACTCAGCTGCGACACGGCGACGGCGGCGTGGCAAACCGGCGCCGAGGACGGCGTCGCGCGCTGCATCTTGGAGCGCGCCGAAGAGGCCGGTCATGTCACCTTTGTCGGCCGCTTTCCGGCCGGTTTCGGCATCCCGCCCCATCCCCATCCGGGCGGCGAGGAAGTCCTGGTCCTGGACGGCTCGTTTTTCGACGGCGACGGCAGCTACCCGGCGGGCAGTTATTTGCGTTTGCCGCGCGGCTACACTCACGCCACCGAAACGCCCGAGGGATGCACCTTGTTCGTCAAGGTCGGTCAGGTCGACCCGGCCGAAACCGCGCGCGTCGCCGCCGACCCCGACGTCGCCGATTTTACGCCGACCTCACCTGGCCTCAGCCGGCGGGTTTTGTATCAAGGCGGCGGCGAGGAAGCCTTTCTGGTGCGCTTCGCGCCAGGCGCGGCGGCGCCGCACCACAGCCATGGCGGTGGCGAGGAAGTGTTTATCGTCGAGGGGTCGTTGGTCGATGACGGCGTCCGTCATGGCGCCGGCACCTGGCTGCGCTATCCCGACGGCAGCAGCCACCAACCGCATAGCCCGGACGGCTGCCTATTGTTCGTCAAGCGTGGCCATCTCGCCGGCCGCTAAGGGGCGCCGCTCGTGCGGTCCCGGAGGGTGCGCGCGAAACGCCGAATGTCGTCGATCAAAAGACCGGGTTGCTCCATCGCCGCGAAATGGCCGCCGCGCGGCATTTCGGTCCACTGTTGGACGTTGTATAGGCGCTCGACATAGCTGCGCGGCGGCCAGGCCAGCATTTCCGCCGGGAACAGGGCGCAGGCGGTGGGTACTTCGACGCGACGGTCATCGGCCGACAGGACGCGTCCGCCTTCCTCGCGGCGGCCGTAATAAATCCACGAGGCGGTGTTGAAACTGCGCGTCGTGACGTAGACCATGATGTTGGTCAGCAAATCATCCTTGGAATAGACGCTCTCGATATCGCCGCCGTCGAGATCCGACCAGGATTTGAACTTTTCGACCAACCAGGCGGCGATGCCGACCGGGCTGTCCATCATCGCGTAGCTAAGGGTTTGCGGTTTGGTCGCCTGCTGGGTGCGATAGCCTTCCTGCATAATCTGATCGTTAGTGAATTTGGTCTGCCAGGCGCGCTCGGCATCGGTTTGCGGACCGGCGCCGTGGCGCATGGTCAGAATATTGATGTGAATCCCCTGGCACGCCGGCGCGTGGTCGAAGCCGAGCCAGGATGAAATCGCCCCGCCCCAGTCGCCGCCTTGGGCCAGATAGCCGGAATAGCCCAAGGTATCGGTCATCAATCGGTTAAAAATATCGGCCATTTTGCGGGGGCCAATGGGCCGCGGCGGGCGGCCGGAATAGCCGAACCCGGGCAGGGAGGGAGCGATCACATCGAAGGCGTCCTCAACCCGTCCGCCAAACCGCTCGGGATGGGCGAGGGGCTCGATGATCTCCAAAAACTCAACCACACTGCCAGGCCACCCATGGGAGATGAGCAAGGGCATGGCGGCGTCGCCGCTGCCTTTTTCGTGGATGAAATGAATGTCCATGCCGTCGACCGGCGCGTTGAAATGGGAAAAGCGGTTGATCGCCGCCTCTTGCCGGCGCCAGTCGAAGCCGTCCACCCAATAGGCGCACAGCGCCTTCATATAGTCGAGATTGGCGCCATAGTCCCACCCGCCGTCATCGGGCATTTCATGCCAGGGATAGCGCATCACCCGCGCGCGGATATCGGCCAAGGTGGCGTCGGGGACGGCGATCCTAAATGGCCGGCGGGCGGCGGCGGGGGGTGTCATCGGGCTCATGTAATATCTCGCGGGGCCGCGCGTGTCGGCCGGCATCTGGGTCCTGTGACGCGCCGTCGATCATAAGAGGTTGTTGGCTTCGCCGGCAATCGGCTTGACATCGATCGTCAATCGGCGAGGCGCAGCAAACCGTCGACCGCGACCACCCCCGCGCCCTCGGCGCGCACGATCAGCGGGTTGATTTCCGCCTCCAGCACCCGCGGGTTGGCGGCCAGCGCCGAGAAAGCGACAATGGCGTCGGCGAGCGCCGCCAAATCGCCGCGTGGTTGACCGCGAAAGCCTTTCAGCAGGGCCAGGCCGGCGACCTCGTCGATCATCGCCAGCGCGCCGGCCCTGTCGACCGGCGCCAGGCGCAAGGCGGTTTGACCATAGAGTTCGGCCATCACCCCGCCGAGACCGAGGACCACCACCGGGCCGACCGTCGGGTCGCGGTTGATGCCGACCAGCACCTCGCCGAGCCCGCTGGCCATTTCCTGCACCACCACGCCGTCGACCGCCGCCGTCGGCGCGGCTTTGGCGACCGCCGCCAGGATGTCGTCGCGGGCGGCGACCAGCGCCGCCGGGCTGTCGACGCCAAGCACCACGCCGCCAACATCGGATTTATGGGCGAGCGCGGCCGACCGCACCTTGACCGCCACCGGCCATGTCAGGTCGGTCGGCGCGGGGTCGTCGGGACCGAGGGCGTGGGTGCGGGCGACCGGCACGCCGAGAGATTGGAAAAGGGTGAGGGCGCCGGCCTCATCGAAGGGGCCGTCGCCGTCAATCGCCGGTGGGTCGACCACCGCCGGCGGCGACGGCGCTTGCCAGCGCATGAACGCGGCCAGTGCCTCGGCGCAGGATTCGGCGGTCCGGAACCCGGCCAGGCCGGCCGCCGCCAGGGCGCTCAGCGAGGCGTCGGCCTGCGGTACCATGAACCCGGCCAGCGGGGTGGCGTGATCGGCCAAATCAACAATCGCTTTCACCGCCAGTTCCGGGTGAAACTGCGCCGAGGAGCCGATCACCGGCACCACCGCCGCATAGGCCGGGTCATCGGCCAGGCTTTGCAGAACCAGGCGCATGGTCTCGTAACGGGTGCCGGCCAAGGTCACGTCCAGCATATGTTCGCCGCGCACGGTCAACTCGGCGGCCGCCAATTTCGCCGCCACCTCGGGGGTCGCGCCGGCGCAGGCGATACCCAAATGGCCGAGCCGGTCGACCACCATGGCGCCGCCGCCGCCGGTGGTCGTCACCACCGCCACCGACTTTTCGGCACGCGCCGGGTCCGGCCGGCGACCGACCAACAGCGGCGGAATTTCAAACAGACTTTCGAATTGATCGACGCGGACAATGCCATGGGCGCGGAAAAAGGCGTCGGCCGCCGCGTCCGAACCGATCATCGCGCCGGTGTGGGAAACCGCCAATTGCTGGCCGGCCGCCGATCGGCCCAGCTTGTAGACGACAATCGGTTTGCCGGCGCGATGGGCGGCGGCGGCGAAGGCGGCCAGCATGTCCGGCCGGCGGATGGTCTCCATGAACAACACGAAGCAGTCGATGTTCGGATCGTCGACCGCCGCCAGGCCAATTTCGCCGATGGTCAGGTCGGCCTCGTTCCCTAACGACATCAGGGCGTGAAATCCGATGCCGCGGGCCTGGCCGCGGGACAGCAGGGTGCCCATCAAACTACCGCTTTGCGACAGCACCATGGTGCGCCCGGGGATCAGATCCTCGCACTCGAAGGCGGCGTTGACGGTCAACGCCATGCCGGCGGTGACATTGGCGACACACATGCTGTTCGGACCCAGCAATCGGATGCCGGCGGCGGCGGCGGTGTCGGCCAGGGCCTGCTGGCGGGCGGCGCCTTCCGGACCATCCTCGGCGAAACCATCGGCCAGGACCGAGACCACCGGCACGCCGGCCGTCGCGCAAGCCTCCACCGCGGCCATCGCCGGCGCCGTGTCGAGCAGGATATAAGCGTGATCCACCGCCTCCGGCAGGGCCGCCAAACTCTCCCAGGCAGGCTCGCCTTGGACCGTCTCGCGGCGCGGATTGATCGGATAAACCGTGCCTTCGAATCCGTGGCGACGCAGATAGCGCAGGGGCCGGCCGGCGGTGCGGTTGGGGTTGTCCGAGGCACCGATCAGAGCGATGCGC
>NZLB01000129.1 GCA_002694075.1 Nisaea sp. | reverse complement strand
GGCTTGTTTCGCAAAATCGGCCAAGCGCTGCTCGCGTCGCTGCTGTTTCTGGTCGTCTTGGCCCTGGTCTATCTGGCCCACGCGCGTTTTTTCCCCGTTGATGTGGTGTTTTACGCGGCGCTGTTGGATGTCGTTCTGGCCTTGCTGATCAGCGCCGGCGTGCTGGTGCTGGCGCGTGCCCTGTCGGTTTTCGAAAAAGTCCAAATGCTGTTGATTTGGGCACTGGCGGGTTACGCCCTGGCGATCTCGGTGCCGACGGTGATCGACCGCTCTTTGTCCTTTTACATACTGGAAAAACTGGCTCAGCGTGGCGGCGCCATCCGCCAGGACCGGTTCGCCGAGGTGTTCACCGAGGAATATTTGCGCGAGCATCGCTTGGTCGATGTCCGTCTGACCGAGCAAATGAAGTCAGGCACCATCCGCCTCGACGCGGGCTGTGTACGCCTCACCGACAAGGGCTATCGGGTCGCCACCTTCGGGCGCTTTTTTCGCAGCCATTTACTGGCCAAAAAACGCTTGTTGCTGGACCAATACAGCGATGACCTAACCGATCCGTTTCGGGCCTCCGCCGCCGCTCCCGACTATCGCTGCGATTAGCCGCCACGCTTGGTTGCCAGGCGCGGGCGGGCCGTGGTTTTATATCGTTAAAACACGTCGGAGAAATGTCGGGAGGAACGGATGTCGCGACAGAAAATCGAATACACACCGCTGCACGCCGATTTTGGCGTGGCGATCACCGGCCTCGACGCTGCCGGTCCGCAAACGCCCGACACCGTTGAGATGATCAAAAAAGCGATCGACGATTACTCCTTCGTGGTGTTCCCAAACCAGAGCTTCACCGACGACCTGCAACTCGCCTTCACCCAATCGCTGGGCGAGCCCGAGGAAAGCCACGTCACCTTGGGCGAGGAAGGCCGGGTCGAATATTTCGGCACCATCGGCAATGTGCAGGCCGACGGCACCGCCATCGGCAACAGCCATCCAAAAACCGTTTTCAAAACCGGCAACAATATGTGGCATTCCGATAGTTCGTTTCGACCGGTGCCCAGCTATGTGTCGATTATGTGCGCTTACGAGGTGCCGTCGGAGGGCGGCGCGACCTTGTTCATCAGCCAGCGCGCCGCCTATGACCGGCTGTCCAAAGCGACCAAGGAACAGGTCGACCCATTGGTCGGCATTCACGATTATTCCTATTCCCGCAGCAAGGTTGGCCCCAGGGTGTTAAAACCGGAACTGGCCGCCTCTCTACCGCCGGTCAAGCAACGCATGGTGCGGCGCAA
Source organism: Nisaea sp. (assembly GCA_002694075.1). Classification (GTDB taxonomy): domain Bacteria; phylum Pseudomonadota; class Alphaproteobacteria; order Thalassobaculales; family Thalassobaculaceae; genus TMED26. Next base: position 6,450 of record NZLB01000129.1, on the reverse strand, counting down.
TCCGCGTAGCGGGGCGCCAAATCTCTACCTCGGTTCGCACTGCCGCCAGGTCGACGGCTGGGAGATGCCCCCAAGCCGCGCCCTGATCGACGAACTGACCGAGGATGCGACCGCCAGTCAGCATATCTACAGCCATCAATGGCAAGCCGGCGACCTGGTGATTTGGGACAATCGCTGCCTGCTGCATCGCGGCGCCGGCTATGACGCCGACAAGCATCGCCGTTTGATGCGTCAAACCCGCGTGCGCGGCGCCTGTAACAGCCTCGCGGAATAGCTGAAAGCATTCCCTCACTGCGGCATTGATACGCAGCGCGCGGCCCCTTGACGCGGCGGCGGGCAGGGTTGAGACTGCCTCCAATCGGTCACCTTATTTTCACGGACCGCGAGGCCACGTGATCGCCGTGACCGGACGCTCAAAAGAGCGGTAAATGGGAGATTTCATTACACGGGAGTGAAGGATGCCGAACCTTTCCATGACAGTGAACGGTAAAGCCGTTCAAGGAGAGGTCGAGGCGCGCACACTGTTGGTGCAGTTTTTGCGCGAGAACCTCGACCTGACCGGAACCCATGTGGGTTGCGACACAAGCCAATGCGGCGCCTGCGTGGTGCATGTGAATGGCGCCGCCATGAAGTCTTGCACGATGTTGGCGATGCAAGCCGAGGGCGCCGAAGTGACGACCATTGAAGGCTTGGCCGACGGTGACACTCTGCATCCGATGCAGGAGGCGTTTCGCAACAATCACGGCCTGCAGTGCGGGTTTTGCACGCCAGGCATGGTGATGAGCGCGATCGACCTGGTGAACCGCAATCCCAACCCCAGCGAGGAAGAAATTCGCGACGGGTTGGAAGGCAATATCTGCCGCTGCACCGGCTATCACAACATTGTCAAATCGGTCGCCGAGGCGGCCCGCGTGATGGGGAGCTAAGCCATGCCCGATGGGATCAACACTGGAATTGGCGCCTCGGTCACGCGCGTCGAGGACTACCGTTTTCTGACCGGCCAGGGCACCTATACCGACGATATCAACCGGCCGGGCCAAGCCTATGCGTATATCCTGCGCAGCCCGCACGCCCACGCCCGCATCAATGGCATCGACACCACCGCCGCCGGCGCCGCCGACGGTGTGGTCGCCATTTACACCGGCGCCGACATGCAAACCGGCGGCCTGCCCTGCGGTTGGTTAATCCATTCCCGCGACGGCAGCCCGATGCATGAGCCGCCGCATCCGCCACTGGCCCAAGGCAAAGTGCGCTGCCTCGGCGATCAAGTCGCCATTGTCATCGCCGACAGCCTGTCCCAGGCCAAAGCCGCCGCCGAATTGATCGAGGTCGATTACGACGTACTGCCGGCCGTCGTTGACATGAAGGCAGCCGCCGGCGGCGGCACCTTGGTGCACGACGATATCGGCACCAATGTCTGCTACGACTGGGTGATCGGCGAGGAAGGCGATGTCGATGCGGCGCTGGCCGGCTCGGCCCATGTCACCGAGATCGACATCGTAAACAATCGGCTCATCGCCAACGCCATGGAACCGCGCGCGGCGGTAAGCGATTTCGACCGGGCGACCGGCGAATACACGCTCTACACGACAACCCAAAACCCCCATGTCATTCGCTTGTTGATGGGCGCCTTCGTGCTGTCGATCCCCGAGCACAAATTGCGCATTGTCGCGCCCGACGTCGGGGGTGGCTTTGGCTCGAAGATTTTCCATTACGCCGAGGAAGCGATCCTGACCTGGGCCGCCGGCAAGCTGGCGCGACCGATCAAATGGACCGCCGAGCGATCGGAAAGCTTCATGACCGACGCCCAGGGCCGCGACCATGTCACCACCGCCAAGCTGGGCCTGGACGCGAATGGCAAATTCACCGCCTTGAAGGTCGAAACCATGGCCAATATGGGCGCCTATTTGTCGACCTTCGCCAGTTCGGTGCCGACCTATCTCTACGCCACTTTGCTGGCCGGCTGCTACACCACGCCTGTGATTTTCGCTAACGTCAAAGCGATCTTCACCAATACTGTGCCGGTCGACGCCTATCGCGGCGCCGGCCGTCCGGAGGCGACCTATCTGTTGGAGCGGATTGTCAACAAAGCGGCCAAGGAGATGAACCTCGACCCGGTTGAAATTCGCACCCGCAATTTCATTCCGTCGGACGCCTTCCCCTATCAAACGCCGGTCGCCCTGCAATACGACAGCGGCGATTACATGGCGACTTTGAAGCGTGCGCAGGAACTGCACGACACCGCCGGTTTCGCGGCCCGCCGGGCGGAAGCCGAAGCCCGCGGCAAAAAGTTGGGTCTCGGCTATTCCACCTATCTGGAAGCTTGCGGCATCGCGCCGTCGGCCGTCGCCGGCGCCCTGGGCGCCCGCGCCGGGCTTTATGAATCGGCCGAGGTGCGCGTGCATCCGACCGGCTCGGTGACCATTTTCACCGGCACCCATAGCCACGGCCAAGGCCATGAGACGACCTTCGCGCAGTTGGTCTCCGAACGGCTGGGCGTGCCGCTGGAAAACATCGAAATCAGCCATGGCGACACCAACCGGGTGCAATTTGGCATGGGCACCTATGGGTCGCGCTCGCTGGCCGTCGGCGGCGTCGCTTTGGACAAGGCCCTCGATAAAATCGAAGCCAAGGCCAAAAAGATCGCCGCCCATATCCTGGAAGCGTCGACCGAGGACCTGGAATTCAACGACGGCAACTTCACCGTCGCCGGGACCGACAAGGCCATGGCTTTTGGCGAAGTCGCCTTGGCCGCCTATGTGCCGCATAACTACCCGATTGACGAGATTGAGCCGGGCTTGGACGAACAAGCCTTCTACGATCCGGCCAACTTCACCTATCCGGGCGGTTGTCACATTTGCGAGGTCGAGATCGATCCGGCGACCGGTGTCACCGAGGTCACTAAGTTCACCGCGGTCGACGATGTTGGCCGGGTGATCAACCCGATGATCGTCGCCGGACAGGTTCATGGCGGCGTTGCCCAAGGTATCGGCCAAGCCCTGCTGGAAGAGGCCATCTACGACCCGGAAGGCCAATTGCTGACCGGTTCGTACATGGACTACTGCATGCCGCGCGCCGACAACCTGCCGAGCATCCAAGTCGCCCATGAAACCACCCTCTGCACCCATAACAGCTTGGGCGTGAAAGGCTGTGGCGAGGTCGGCGCGATTGGCTCACCGCCGGCGGTGATCAACGCCGTGTTGGACGCGCTTACCGATTTCGGAGTTGAGGATATCGCCATGCCGGCGACCCCGGCCCGTGTCTGGCAAGCCATCCAAGACGCCAAAGCGTGACGCCGGATAAAGAGGAGCGTTCATCCCATGTATGACTTCAATTATCACAAGCCGTCCTCCTCCAACGCCGCGGCCAGCGCCGTGGCCGGGGCCGATGACGGCAAATTCCTGGCCGGTGGGCAAACCTTGCTGCCGACCATGAAACAGCGCCTGGCGATGCCGTCCGATTTGGTCGATCTCGCCGGTTGCGACCTGTCCGGCGTGCGCGTCGATGGCGACAACCTCGTCATCGGGGCCATGACCACCCACGACGCGGTCGCCACCTCCGCCGAGGTGCAGGCCCATATCCCGGGCCTGGCCGCCCTGGCCGCCGGCATCGGCGATCAGCAGGTGCGTAACCGGGGTACCATCGGCGGCTCGGTCGCCAACAACGACCCGGCGGCCGATTATCCGGCCGCTTGTTTGGCCCTTGGCGCGACCATCCACACCGACCGTCGCACCATCACGGCCGAGGATTTCTTCACCGGCATGTTCGACACCGCCCTTGACGAGGGCGAGTTGATCACCGCCATCGCCTTCCCCAAACCGGCGGCCTGCGCCTACCAAAAATTCCCCAACCCGGCGTCGCGCTACGCCCTGGTCGGGGTCATGGTGGCCAAGACCGGCGGCGGGGTGCGCGTCGCGGTCACCGGCGCCGGTGAAAACGGGGTGTTCCGCGCGGCCGAAATCGAAGCCGCCCTGGGCGCCAATTTCTCGGCCGACGCGGCGGCCGGCGCGGCGGTTTCCGCCGATGGCCTGAACAGCGATCTGCACGCCAGCGCCGAGTACCGCGCCCATCTGGTCGGGGTGATGGCCAGCCGCGCGGTCGCCGCCTGCTAACGCGAAACACATCGACAGAATCAGGGCGGTCCCGCGAGGCCGCCCTTTTTCTTAACGTTCCATGAACGCCATCAGATCAAAAAATCGCTGACGAATTTGACCCCGGGATAGGCCAGGGTCAGCAGCAAATACGCCAACAACACCACCCGCGCCGCGCCGCGTCCCCGCGTGCCACTGCGGGCATGGAGCAGAAGCAAGGCGCCAATCACCGCGAAAGCGGCGATGGTCAGCACGGTTTTATGATCAAAAACCAAAATCCCCGCACCGTTCAGTAAGCGCACCGCGACCCCACTGGCCATGCCCAAGGCGAGCACCACCTCGCTGGCCAACAGCAAGCGAAACTCCAAGCGCTCGGATTCCGCGACCGCCGGCAACAGCGCGGCCCATCGCCCGGCCCTTCCACCGCCGCCGGTCTTTAAGACATGGGCCTGCAATTGGGCGGCCAGACCGGCCGCCGCCGCCACCGTCAACAGACCATAGGTCACCAAGGAAACGGCGATATGCACCCCGGTCCACGCCCCGCCACGGGCCAAAGCCGCCCCCGGATCGTCGACCAGAGTGGCCAATAGGCCAATCGCCGCCACATAAGGCAGCAGCAACACGGAAAGCCGCCACGCCGCCCCGGTTACCGCGGCGACCGGCAAAAACACCGCCAAGGTGGTCGCCGCCGTCAACCACAGGGCCGGCGTCACGCCGCGCGGCCAGCCCGCCGACAGATGGTCGGCGGCGACCAGCGCGCTCATCGTCAGGGCCAGGACCAAAACCACCCAATACCGCAGATCTCGGCGGAAAACCGCCATATGGGGTAATAAGATCGCCGGCATCATGGCCGCCAGGGCGGCCAACGAAACCATCAATGTCGGTGATGTCACCAAGGGACCCTCGGTTATTCTCTGTCCGATCGTTTTCATTCCATCGGTCTATGATAAAACCATTGCATCAAAACGTCGCTGAAATTAACCCCTGGCCCCTGCCGTGACCTTGTCCCCTTCCCCGTTAACACGCGCCTTTGGCCTGGTCATGGCCGCCGGCAGCGGCCACCGCCTCGGTGGCGCGGCGCCCAAGCAATATCAAACCGTCGGCGACCGCACGGTACTGCGCCACGCCATCGACAATCTGTTGGCCGATCCGCGGGTGGCCGGTGTGCAGGTGGTCATCGACCCGGCGCATCGGGCGCTCTATGAGGCGGCGGTGGTTGGTTTGGATCTGCCGCCGCCGGCGCTCGGCGGCGCCAGCCGGCAGGAATCGGTGCGGTCCGGTCTGGCGGCTCTGGCCGATGCCGGCCCGGAGGCGGTGCTGATCCATGACGCCGCGCGGCCGTTTCTCACCGGCGACGTGCTTGACCGGCTGTTCACCGCCTTAACCCACCATGACGGCGCGGTCCCCGCCCTGCCGGTGGTCGATAGCCTGAAACGCGGCCCCGACGGGCGGATTAACGCCGATGTCGCGCGCGCCGGCCTTTGGCGCGCACAAACCCCACAAGCCTTTCACTTTACCGCCATCCACGGCGCCCATCAGGCAACCGCCGATGACCCGACGCTCACCGATGACGCGGCGGTCGCCCAACGCGCCGGTTTGACGGTCGCGCTGGTCGACGGCGATGAGGCGTTGTTCAAAATCACCACCCCCGCCGATCTGGTTAAAGCGCGCCACTGGTTGGGGGTGGCGGCGACGCGGCGAATCCGAGTCGGCCAGGGCTTCGACGTGCATCAATTTGGCGCCGGTGACCATGTCACCCTGGGTGGGGTTAGAATCCCCCATGACCATGGTTTGATCGGCCATTCGGACGCCGATGTCGCCCTCCACGCCATCACCGACGCCGTGCTTGGGGCCATCGCCGACGGCGACATCGGCCAGCATTTCCCGCCCAGCGACCCGCGCTGGAAAGACGCCGACTCGACGGTATTTCTGCGCCACGCCGGGCAATTGGTAACAACCGCCGGCGGCCGTATCGCCCATATCGACCTGACCGTCATCGCCGAGCGCCCGCGTATCGGGCCGCATCGCCTGGCGATGGCCCGCCATATCGCCGATACCTTGGCCCTGCTCCCCCATCAGGTCAGCGTCAAAGCGACCACAACGGAACAGCTGGGAGCCATGGGACGGGGCGAGGGCTTGGCCGCACTAGCCCTTTGCACAATTGAGATTTAAGTTTCAGCTAATGCCACAACTGAATGCTTTTGTTATTTTTTTAATTGCCACATGGTTTGGCGTTGGGCGCAGCCCCCGGGCGCCTGGTACGGTCGGTAGCTTGGCCGCTCTGCCCTTTGGCGCGGCGCTCATGTGGGCGGCCGGCGGCTGGGGTTTGGCGGCGGCCACGGCGGGCCTGTTCCTTCTC
>NZLB01000128.1 GCA_002694075.1 Nisaea sp. | reverse complement strand
GGTCAACTGGCCGGCCGGCCGGAAGCGACCGTCGGTGAACTTGGCGATATTGTCGGCACCGGCGATATAGGCTTTGCCCTCGGTTTGCAAACCGGCGACCCAGCGCCAGGACAAGGTGTTGGAGGCGGCGTCGCCGTCCAGCAAATGGCGCAAAAAGAAATCCGCCCCCAAAGCCCAGGGCAGCCCGAGGGTGAAAATCCAAATGCTGGCGAACCACATGCGCGCATGGTTGTGCAGGTAGCCGGTGTCGCGCACTTCATCGGCCCAGGCGTCGAAACAGTCGATCCCGGTGGCGCCCGCCTCGGCGCTGGCCACGCGACCGGCGAGGCCGCCGTCCTTGGCGAGATCGGCGCGCGCGCGGTCGACGCTTTGGCGATACTGCCGCCAGACCGACGGGCGCAGTTCCAGCCAACCCTTCCAATAGGTGCGCCAGCACACCTCCTGGATAAATTTTTCGGCGGCGCTGAGGGCATGGCGCTGAAGCACGGCGGCGGCCACTTCTTGCTCGGTCACCAGGCGATGGCGGATCCACGGCGATAAGGTCGAGACCAGGGCGTGCCCCCCCGGGCCGTGGTCGAAATTGCGATTCTCGCGATAGACTCGGCCGGCCAGCGGCAGGTAATCGGCCAAGCGCGCCAAACCGGCGGCGCGGGTCGGCGCCCACGCTTTCAACGCCGGCGGGGTACCGGTCTCATCCAGGGGCAGGCTCAGGTTCATGAACAATCACTCCGCGGTTGGCGCGCCTCGTCCCGGCGCATGGGCATGTCGTCGATCAGGGCGAAAATCCGTTCGGCCGGCACCGGCCCCGGGCGGCGCAGCTTGACCCCGCCGTCCTTGCCAATGAGCAGCACCGCCGGCCCGTCGATGGCCAAATGGCGGCGGGTTTCCCACGCATCCAGGCCGACCGCCGCGCCATCGATCCGGACGCTGTCGGCGGCGATTTCGACCACCACCATGTCACGCACGCAAAGCGCGGCCCGCCGGCCCCGCAAGGCGGCGCGTTGGGCGGCAAGCAGATCGGCGTCGCCGGCCACCACCAAGACCCGCGACCGCCACAAGGCGTCGGCGAAAAAATCGGCCGGGGCGGCGGCCAGCGGGGCGGCGGCGGCGAGGCCGGCGAGGCCAACGAGGGAAAGCAGAAACAAACGCATGCATGACATACGCCGGCCGGCCCGCGTCGGATTAGCGGCGGCACGGCCGCTTTGGCCGGCACACCGACCAACAGGCACGCGCCTGCGTGATTATTTCTACCCGTCGTCGCGGCGGGGCCAGTCCAACCCATCACCGACCACCCTTGGGGAGATGCGCGCGCCCACTTGCCCCCTTGGTCAAACGGTTTCGACCCCTATTCTGAGGCCCCTGACACGGCCGGTCATCGCCAGCGACCCGCGGGGAGATAAAGACATTATCGAGGAAGGCTTGCTTGGTGGACATCCCAGCCCTGGTCCCAGGCGCCCGAGCGCGAGCCAGGTGACGCTTGCGCCCCGCCCCGGCGGCGGCGATGGGCAGGACTGGGGGTTCGGCAATGACGGCGATGACCGGCTCTATGGCGGCGATGACCGCGACCAAGCGGGCCGGATTATCACGATGCGATCAAGGATTTCGATCACCATGCCGATGATCGGATGGCCCTTCTGGCATCAAGTTTCGTGAATGTCGGCGCGTCCGCCGAGGGGCATCTGTTGGCGACTCACGATCAGGGGACCATCGTGGTCGAAGGGACGACCTTGGAGGAATATCACGCCGTCACCTCGGCGAGCTTCGACAACGCCTATTTCGTCTAATTCGCGAAAGCTCTCTTTCACCTCGCCCGCGGCGCCGGTCTTGAACCGGCGCCGCGCGCCTTGGGTTAAAAACCATGTCGAGACGACGCGGCACCATTGAGATCGAGGGCAAATCGCTCAACGATTGCCACTCGGGTTACGACTGGTTCGTCTGACCGGACCAGGTGGCGCCGCCTTAGCGGATGGGGAAGCCGAGCGCTTGGACGATTTCCTTCAAGCGCTCGCGCCCCTTCATGCCGGCGACCGAACCGAGCCGGGCCAGCACACGCCCGGTCCAGGTGTCGTCGGCCATGCCCTGGCGGGCGGAAAAAGCGGCCATTTCACCATCATAAGCGGCCAGCATCCGGTTTTCGTCGGCGGCGCCATAGGTCTCGTGAAAGACCACCGCTTCCTGCGGCAGGCGCGGCTTGACCTCGCCTTCGGCGCCGGCGGCGGCGTAACCGACACAGAGGCCGAAAACAACCATCGCGCCGGCCGGTAAGCCGATCAATTCGGCGACGCGCGCCGGGTCATTGCGCATGGCGCCGATGTATACCGTCGACAGGCCAAGGGATTCGGCGGCGACGGTGGCGTTCTGCGCGGCCAGGGCGGCGTCGATGGCGGCCACCAGAAAGGTCTCGAAATAGGCGGTGCCGGCGACTTCCGCGCCGGCGGCCGCGCCGATCCGGTCGCTGCGCGCCAAATCGGCGACCCACAGCAGGAACACCGGGCATTGTTCGATATGTTTCTGCCCGCCGGCGATTTCGGCCAGCGCCGCCTTTTTGCCGAGATCAGTCACCGTGACCAGGGACCAAACCTGCAAATTGGAACTGGTCGCCGCCGATTGGGCGGCCGCCACCAGGCTTTCCAAGCCGCCGGCCGGCAAGGGGTCGGGGCGATAGGCGCGCACCGAACGGTGCGACAGCAACAGGTCCAAATGGGCGTTCCACGGTCCCTCGGCGGACGGCGCGGCGGCGCCATAGCGCGCGGCGAGGGCGGCGGCATGGCTGGGCGTGGACAAGCTTTCGGCGATCGACATGGGCGGGCTCTCGCGGCAGGGAGATGGAAGACAGCGGGTGGGAAGGCGATCATCGCGCCTTCCGCCGGTTGGCGCAAGGCCGCGCCAACCCGCGCGCCTTGACCCGGCCCTGGTGCAAAATCACCACCGGATCGTCCAAGGCGACTTCCTCGGTCAAGTGGGTCGCCCACAGCACGCCTAGGCGGCCGGCCGCGGTTTCGTCGTGTAGATAAGCGACAATATCCTGGCGCGCTTTCACGTCCAGACCGAGGGTCGCCTCGTCACAAAGCAACAATGCCGGGCGATGCAGCAAGGCGCGGGCGATTTCAACCCGCCGGGCCTGACCGCCGGAAAGGGTCGCGACGCGGTGATCGAGCAACTCGCCAACCCCCAGGCGATCCAACATTTCCCGCCCGGCGACCAGGGTCGCGCCAGGGCCAAGGCCATGCAGCGCGCCATGGTAATAGAGATTCTGGCGCACCGTCAGGGCACGGTCGAGGGACGGGCTTTGGAACACCGTGCCCATTCGCGCCAAGGCCTGCCGCGGATGTCGCCGCAAGTCATGGCCACAAACCTGAATCCGCCCGGCGCGCGCGCCATACAGCCGGGTGATCAAGTTGAAAAGGGTGGTTTTGCCGGCGCCATTAATGCCCAGCAAGGTGGTGAAACAGCCAGCCGCGACCGTGAGGGAGACCGCGTCCAAGGCCGTCTTGGCGCCAAAACGATGACTGACCTCGTCGACCGATAAGGCCGCCATGACACCGGTTGGATCAGCAACCGGCCCCGTCATCTCCGTCTCTTCCGCAGTATTGACCATAGACGCACCGTCCATTTTCGCACTTCAGGGGGCCCATGGTAGCGCGGTAGATTCTTTTTTCGACCCTTAATTGTTTATTATGGCACTCGCCCAAACCTCGCTTGCAAGCCGTCGGCGACGCGCCTAAGCATCGCGGGCGAGATGGCACGGTGAACACGTCGATGGATGTGGAGCGACTTGAAGCGATTTTGCGGCGGGACGGCCTGGCCGCGGCCAGTCAGCGGCTCCGCCGCGCCATCGCCGGCACGCCGAACCAGGGCCTGTTTTACATGCTTTTGGCCCTCGGCGCCGGTCGCGCCGGCTTGGACGGCCAAGCCAGCCGCTTGTTTCGCCTGCATTGCCTGATCCATCCGGGGGATCTGCAAGGCTATTACAATTTCGGTAATTTCCGGCTTCGCCTGGAGCAAAGGGACGAGGCCGCTGGGCTATTTACGCGCGCCGCGTTGGACGCGCCTCTGCGCCCGCTCGCCTGGCACAATCGGCTCAAGGCGCTGACCGGCGCCGGCCGCCATCTGGCGGCGGCGACCCAAGCGGCGGCGCTGCACCGCCTGGCGCCGCTGAACATCAATGCCGCCCTCGACATCTTCGTGGCTTTGTCCAACGCCCACCGTTTCGCGACCGCCGCCGGGATCGCCCGGCGCGCCCTGATCGCGGCACCGGCAAATGCGCGAGCGGCATCTAATTTCGCCCTGGCGGCCGCCGACACCGGCGCCGGGGCGACCGCCATCGGCTACGCGAAGATCGCTGAAATTTTGGCCCCCCACGACCCTGAAATTCTCGCGAACAGCGGGGTGATACGCCTTAAACGCGGCGACTTCAACGGCGGTTGGGCGGGTTGGGCGCACCGCGCCAAGCCGGCGCCAGTGGTCACCGATCAGCGTGGCCGTCAGCCCGCGGCGCTCACCGCCGGCGCTCTCGACGGTGCGCGCTTGGTGATCCTTGGCGAACAGGGCATTGGCGATCATTTCATCTTTGCGATCTGCCTGCACCAGGTGGCGCGGCGGGCGGCCGAAGTCAATTTTGTGATCGGCGACCGGTTATATGATTTTTTCCGCCGCGCCTTTCCCAACGTGCGTTTCCTGCGCGAGTCGGCGATGCGGGCGGCCAATTACCACCTCGACAGGGCAGTCGATTTTCAGATTGCTTTCGGTGATCTGCCGGGCGTCTGCAGGCTCTTTGTCGGACATTATCCAAGCACCGCCTGGTTCGCTGGCGACGCAGCCGAAAGCGCGCGCCTGCGCGGTCGTTTGCGGACCGCTTATGGCGACCGACGCTTCATCGGCGTCAGTTGGCGTAGCAAATCCCCGCGCGACGGTCACTTTCGGAGCATCGCTCCCCGCCAACTCGGCGCCGCCGCGTTTCCGGCCGACGCGGTCTTGGTAAACCTGCAATATGAAGCGACAACCGCCGAATTGGACCAACTGGCGGCAGCCAGCGGACGACCCGTCGCGCGCTTTGATGAGATCGATATTTACAGCGATTTTTGGACCCTTGGAAATCTCATCCGCGCCCTCGACGAGGTCGTCACCACGCCCAATGTGACCAACATTCTGGCTGGCGTGTGCGGCCAACCGACACAGCTGTTGCTGCCCTACGCCAGCCATTGGTGCTGGGGGATCGACGAGGACAGATCGTTCTGGTTCCCGGCGACGCGCGTCCACCGCCGCGGCGCCGAAGAGACCTGGGCGGACGTCGTCGGGCGGCTGACGTTTTGAGACGCCTCGCCGCGATCACGACCTAGACGAAATACCCCTCGCCAAGCGTCGTCGTCACCCCCAGCAAGGTGAGGGTGTCGCCATCGCCGTCGGTCAGCACCAAATTGCCGCCCGCCACGGTCTGGGTGATGGCGGCATAAGCGTCGGCGCTCTCGATCTTGTCCTCGGCGGCGGAAAAATCCATCACCCAATCGTCGCCTTTAGAAATCACGAAGGTGTCGACGCCACCCTCGCCATAAAGCGTGTCGTCGCCGCGGTTGCCGTCGACCCGGTCGTTGCCAACCTGGCCGTAGAGGACATCGTCGTTCTGGCCGCCGAACAAGCTGTCGTCGCCAAGGCCGCCATGAAGGGTGTCGTTTTGTTTGTTGCCATAAACCTGATCGGCGCCGGCGAGGCCGAACACCGCGTCGCTTTGTTGGCCGCCGAACAAAGTGTCGGCGCCAGTGCCACCGACCAGGCGATCGGCGCCCTTGTTGCCGTAAATCAAGTCAGCGCCGCCGCCGCCGCTGAGGGTATCGGCGCCGGC
>NZLB01000127.1 GCA_002694075.1 Nisaea sp. | reverse complement strand
GGATGGAGAGGGCGACGACGAACAGCGGCGCGGCGAAGCCGATGGCCACCGCGTCGGCCAGTGGGATATGGGTGATGGCGGTGAAAAAACACAGCGTCGCGGTCAACAGCAACACCCCCCGCAAGAGTGTCAGACCGAGGCGTCGCACCCGCAACAGCGGCAAAAGGCGCCGGCCCGGAAAAAGCATTAGCATAAAGCCCAAATGAAAGGCATAGCGCCCCCACACCACCATCGGCACCGGCAGGTCGGCGCCCAAATACTTGGCGATGGTGTCCATGACGGCGAACAGCATCTCGGCCAGCAGCAATAAGCCGATGCCGCGAAGGGCCTGTTGGCCGGCACCGGCCGTTGCGCTAGGCGGCGGCGCGCTCACGGTCGCTCTCGGCCGGCGAAGAAGCCGCCGAGAGCCGTCTCGAGATACCTTCCCAGATACATCTCAAGTGCCACGCGCGGTCAGGTTCGCAAACAAAATCCCGGCCCATCGGTAGTCGCCGGCGCCGGTGTGCCGAGGCGCCCTGTTGGCCGGTCGGCCATCACCTTTCGCATCCTGTCGCACGGGAGGGCGCCTCTCGGTTCGATGTTGTCGGTCATAACCACGACAATCGTCCCGCACCATACTGTGTTTCGGTGGGAATTACGCGCCATGAATTGACCGTTTTCAGGCTATACTGGTTCTAAGTTGGGGTTTTTGGGGAAATCGTCATGCCGTCGTCTGTCGCGAAAATCTGCTTGGCCGTGGTTTTGCTGGTCGTTTCCGCGTCGACCATCGCCGCCCATTCCGGGGCCACCGGCGTGGTCAAGGAACGGATGATATTGATGAAGCAGATGGCCAAAGACACCAAAGCTTTGGCCAAAATGGCTTTCGGCAAAACCGCCTATGACGCCGCCGCCGTGCGTCAACATGCCGGCGAGATCGAAAAACGCGCGGGCGCGGCCATGACCGAACTGTTCCCCGCGGGCAGCGATGTGGCGCCGTCCGAGGCCAACGCCGATATTTGGCGCTCCTGGGATAAATTCACCGCCATCGCCGCCGAACTGGAAAGCGCGGCGTCAGCCATGGCGGCCGGCGCCGATCAGGGACCGGCGGCGGCGAAAGCCGCCTTCGGGCGGGTGGCCGGCACGTGCAAAGCCTGCCATAGCGCTTTTCGCAAGTGATCGCCGCCCGCTATTCGTCCAGCAGAACGCGGTCAATTTCATCCATGGTCGGCGGTTTATAAACCGAGGCGAAATCGGCGGCTTTGCGTGTCAAGGCCTCGAGATCGCCAGTGTTGATAAGTTCCAGCGTGTCGATCTGGCTGAACGAGCCACCAGCCATCGTCACCAGTTCGCTGATCGCCATTTGCTCCTTGTCGCCGTCGGCCAGGATGACGATCTCGCTGGAGGACAGGGAGAAGAAAATTTCGCGCACCTCGATGCCCACGGCGTCGGCCAACTCGCGGTAGGCGCCGGCCCGGTCGCTAGGGGATTCCAACATGCCTTTGAAAGCCTCCGCCGTGTATTTAGCTTTGATTAAATAGGTGCCCATGCCCACCGCCTTTTTTGAAATCGTCGCAAAATGCCGGACCATCCTATACGCTAAAGGGCCGATTGGTCATCGCGCGTGGCGAAGGGGACGGCCATGATCGAAATCCAGCACGAGGGATACCGCCCGACTTTGTGGGAGCGGGTCGCCGCCGCGCCGCATCCGTCGCGCTCCTTTCAAGCGTCCTTATGGCACGCCACCGCGCCGCCGCCGCCGGCGAGCGCCCCCCTGACCGGCGCCGCCAGCACCGACGTGGCGATTGTCGGCGGCGGTTATTTGGGGTTGTCGACAGCTCTGCATTTGGCCGAAGCGGGGGTCGCCGTCACCGTGTTGGAAGCCGATGAACCGGGTTTCGGCGCTTCCGGCCGCAACACCGGTTTCGTGGTGCCGAATTTGTTGACCGGGCTCGACCCCGCCGGCATGCGCGCCGCGCTCGGCGCCGAACACGGCGATCTTTTGTGCCGCATGGTCGGCGGTGGCGCCGATTTAGTGTTCGATTTGATCCGCCGCCACGGTATGGATGCCCAAGCCCGCCAAACCGGCTGGCTTCAGCCGATCCATACCCCCGCGAAACGGGCGTGGTTGGACGACCGGGTCGCGCAATGGCGGGGCCTTGGCCAGGAAGTGCGCCTGCTGGACCGTGACGAGGCGGTGTATGAAACCGGTTCGCCTTCCTATCACGGGGCGTTTTTCGACCCCTCGGGCGGGCATCTCAATCCCTTGGCCTACTGCCGCGGTCTGGCCGCCGCCGCCATCGCCGCCGGCGCGGCGCTGCATACCACCAGCCGAGTGCGACATGTGGCCCGAGGCGCGGGGGGATGGCGGGTGACCACCGATGGCGGCGAATTGACCGCCAAGCGTCTGCTCTTGACCACCAACGTGACTGGGGGCGGTGTCGCGCCGGCCGCCGAAAATACGCAAATTCCAATCACCTTGTTTCAGGTCGCGACCCAGCCATTGGATCCGGCGCTACGGGAGACCGTGTTGCCCCATGACCGCTGTTCGGCCGATACCCGCAAAGATTTGATCGCCTATCGATGGTCCTCGGACAATCGCTTGGTGACCGGTGGCCTGTTGGCCAACCCGTTTGGCTCCGTGGCGCGCGGCCGCCACCATCACTTGGACCGGTTGCGGGCGTTGTTGCCGCAATTGCCGGAATTAACCGCCGATTACGCCTGGCAGGGGCGGCTTGGCGCGGCCAAGGATTTCTTGCCGCGGTTGATGACCCTTGGTCCAAACGGCTGGTCGGCCAATGCCTGTAATGGACGCGGCATGGCGATGACCACCGCCTTTGGGCGCGCCCTCGCGCGCTGGCTGGCCGGCGGCGCCAACGACCGTTTGCCGGTGCCGGTGACCAAACCCGATCCGGTGCCAACGCCGGCGCTTATCTCGCTGGCTATTTCGGCCTGGCTGCCGTTTAACCGCTGGGCCGACCGGCGGGCGTTGGCGCGGGCCCGACGCGCCGGCCAATGAACCGGCCGATAACCAAGTGAGCGGGCGATGACCTGGCTGTCTGATGGTGACTTGGCGGCGGTGGTCGCGGCCCACCGCGCCCAAACCGTCGGCCAAATTGTCGGCGTGGCCGCCATGGGCGGCGATTTGGCGGCGTTTTTCGCGCGCTGCCATGGCGCCTTGGCGGTGGCGGGCGAAAACCGTTCGACGTCACGGGCCGAACCGGCCCCGCCGGTGACCGATCAGATCCCGGCGGCGGCGGCGGCGGCGCGCGGCACGGATGATCCCGGGCTGATCGCCCTGGTCGACGCTTTCGCGGCGCTGGCCGACCGCCTGACCTGGCGTCGCCGCGAAGGGCTCGCCGGTGCGGCCGATTTCGCCGACGGCCACGCCAACGCCGATCTCATCGGCCCCGCCGGTCTGGCCGACCACGACCAGGTGCGCTTGGGCGTCAGCTTGGTGGCGCCGGGGGTGACTTATCCCAATCACAACCACCCGCCCGAAGAAGGTTATCTGGTGCTCAGCGGCGGCGCCTGGCGCCAAGGCGACGGGCCGTGGATGGACCGCGGGCCCGGTCAAACCGTGCATAACGTACCGCATATTGTGCACGCCATGCGGGCCGGCCCGGAGGCGCCGTTGCTGGCCTTGTGGATGTTGTGGCTCGGCGCCTAGCGCGCGGCCCCATTCCTAGCTGCCAGGTTACAGCGGTGCCGCGTCCTGGTTGGCGTCCAGGTGGCGGCGCAGTAAGGGGTTGAACTGGCCGGGAAGCTCGACATTCGAGAAATGGCGTTGGCCGGCGATCACGTCCAGGCGGGCGCCGGCGATGCGGTCGCGCATGGCCTCGGCGTGATCGACCGGGGTCACCGGATCGTCGCCGGCGGCGATAATCGCCGTCGGACATTGAACCTTATGCAGGCGGTCGCGGTAGGCCAGCTCGGCGACCGCCGAAGTGCCGCCAAGATAGCCCTCCAGTGGGGTCGCCTCGAAGACTTCTTGGATCAATCGGTAGTCCGGTCCGCCGGCGTCGACGAAAGGGTCGGTGAACCAGATCCGCTTGGTCATCTCCCACACCGGCGCCATGCCGCTTTGGCGGACCACCGCCTGGCGTTCTGCGACCCAGTCGCGGTAACCTTGGTTGGCCTGCGAGGTGGTGTTGCACAGGCACAAGCTGGCGATCCGGCTCGGATGGTTGATCGCCAGGCCCTGGCCGATCATGCCGCCGGTCGAAATGCCGATCCAGTGGACTCGGGGAAGC